>NZ_JBFTPW010000007.1:0-182803 GCF_056398685.1 Arthrobacter sp. 01T428
GCCTTCTTTTTTCACGAGGTTCTTCAGGCCCACGAATTCCGGGCCCATCTGGACCTTGGCCTTGATCCACTCGGGCTTGCGTTCGACCGGGACGGCTTTGTTGCGCTGTTCAACGCGCAGCAGCTTACGGCCTTCAGGTGCCAGGGTCACTGGAGTGCTCCTTCGGGGCTGGATACGAGTGCTTCTTCGTGCTTGCGGAACTCTTCGATGAAGCGCTCGGCAATGTCGGCCGGGTTGATGGTCTTGCCGGTCTCGATGGACATGGTGGTGACGCTCGCGTCGGTGATGCCGCACGCGATGATCTGTGCGTAGGGAGCGAGGTCATTGCTGCAGTTGATGGCCACGCCGTGCATGGTCACGCCGTCGAGGACGCGGATACCGATCGCGGCGATCTTGCGGTCCGGACCCTTGTCGTCCGCGAGGACCCAGACTCCCGCCCGGCCTTTGACCCGCGTGGCCTTGATTCCGTAGTCCTCCATGATCGCGATCATGACGGCTTCGAGACGCTCGACGTAGTCACGGATCCCGGCGCGGTTCTTCAGTTTGAGGATGGGGTAGGCAATGAGCTGGCCGGGTCCGTGCCAGGTCAATTTGCCGCCACGGTCCACGGGAACAACCGGCGTGCCGTCAAACGGGCGCTCGTGGTCCTCCGTGAGCTTGCCTGCCGTGTACACCGCGGCATGTTCAAGGAGCAAGACGGTGCTGGGTTTGTCGCCGGCAACAACCTTGTTGTGGAGTTCGCGCTGGATATCCCAGCCCTGCATGTAGTCAACGAAATCCGGGGCAAGACCCAGCTGTGAAAACTCAAGAGTCATGGGGACAAGCTTAGACCCCGCGGGGCGCAGGCCATGATTTTGTGGCCAAGCTCTCAGTCGTACTCGGCTTGCTTGCGGGGCTCCGGTCCTTGGCCTGTGGATAACTTCTGCGGGAATCCGCGATTTCCGGTATTTGTTGAGGCATGGAGACTTTTTCGACCTGCGGGAGTGCCCAGGACCGTGAGCGGGACATGCCCTCCCAAGGGATCGAACCTTCCGAACCTGTGATCCCGGGCTTTGTTGCGGTGCGTGAACTGGGCCGCGGCGGAAGAGCCACGGTGTGGCTCGCAACGGAACAGCGGTCGGGGAAAAGCTTCGCCGTGAAATGCCTCGGCCGGAAACCGGAGACGGCGGATCCACGCGACGCCAAGTCATCCCTGCTGCGTGAGGTGCGGCTTCTATCCAGGCTGGACCACGAGCACCTCGTCAAAGTCCATGGCGTTGTTGAGTTGGCAAAGTCCGTCGACGGCGGCTTGGGCGTGGTCATGGACTACGCCCCTGGCGGCTCGCTTGGGCAGTTGGTGTCCAGCAGGGGGAGTCTTGGCGTGGGCGAGACAGTGACCATCCTGACGCCCCTGGCACAGGCCTTGGCCTATCTGCATTGCCAAGGGGTGACACACTCCGATGTTTCGCCCGGAAATGTCCTCTTCACCGCGCAAGGGAAACCGCTCCTCTCGGACATGGGCATTTCCCGCATGGTGGGGGACGCCGCGGGGGTTCCGGACTCGGGCACCCCAGGATTCGCGGATCCTGCTCCGGCTGTCCGGGGGACAGCGGAACTGGAGCCGCAGCGCGATACCTACGCCCTCGCCGCGCTTGGCTGGTATTGCCTCACGGGTTCCGCCCCGGACACTGCGGCACGCCGGCCGCCCTTGACACTCTTGGTGCCTGCGGTGCCTACTGCCTTGGCCGTTGCGATCGAGGCCGGGCTTCATCCAGACGCGCAGCAGCGGCCGTCCGCGGCCGAATTGGGTGTCGCGGTCTACCGAAGCGCACCGCCGGAAGCTGTGGACCTTTCCGTTTCGGTGCACGCGACGGTTGTTCCGGAACTGATGACCCGGCGTCGGGCTTCTGCTCCTCGCCCAAAGCGCGCCCGCATCGCGGCGCTTTTCGGCCGCTTCCGCCCTCCAGGGTCGGGACGCAGACACCGGCGTGCGGTTGCGCCGGTTTCGGCACGACGGCGGGCGGCGCCCGTCGTGCTCGCTCTGGGGATGATTGCGGGCGCCGGATCAGTAGCCGCTGTGTGGTTGGCTGGTGCGGTATGGTGGGCTGGCGATCGAGGACCGGGAGCCGGGCAGACGGCCCCTGGCCCGGCGTCGAGTGCTTCCCAGGAAGAACGGGGCGCGAGCGAGCCCGGCATGCCGCGCAATACCCAGCAGGGGGCCGGTCCCGATAAAGTCCCGGTGGAGGCAGAAGTTCCCGCGGTGGTATGGGGCCGGATCCGATCCGCAAACCCGGAGGAAGCCATACGGGGACTGTCGGCACTCCGGGACAAGGCGCTGAGTTCCGGAAAGTTCGAGCTCCTGGAACACGTTAATGTGCAGGGCTCGGCGGCTGCCGCCTCCGATGGAAAGCTCAAGGACGAATTGCTCGGCGCCGGCTTGGTTCTCGCGGGCTTTTCCACCACCCTCTCGAGCGTGAGTGTGGAGAGACCTTCCAGCCCGGACCGGGCAGCAGTTGCTGTCACGGTGGAAACGTCCGCGTATGAAGAACGGGACGCCGCAGGGGAGATCGTCGGAGCGCGCCCCCGGGGCGAACCACAGGAACTCAGGGTGGTTCTCCTGCGTGGCGAGGACGCGTGGAGGATCACCGAGATCCTGGCCAAGCAGTCTTAAATGATCATTTGCCGCCGCTTGCCACCCATTGGGCGGCATCCGCCAGCGCGGGGTGCTTCCAGGCAAAGCCTGAGTCCACCAGCCGTGCCGGTTCCATGCGCTGGTTGGCGAGGACAAGTTCCTCCGCCAGATGGCTGCCGAGGACCAATCGCAGCGCGGGGGCAGGTACGCGAAGGAACGCAGGCCGGTGCAGGGCCGCCGCCAACTGCGCAACGATGGCGTTGACGTCAGCGCTTTCCGGGGCGCACACGTTGACGGGACCTTCGAGCGCCGAGTTGAGCAGGTATTCGAAGGCTGAAACTTCATCCACAAGGGAAATCCAGGGCCAATATTGCCGGCCGTTTCCCAACGGTCCGCCCACGCCCATCTTCAACAACGGAAGAAGCGGCCCCAGCGCTCCGCCATCAGGGCTGAGGACCACGCCGGTACGCGGCGTCACCACCCGCACGCCGGCAGGCGCCGTGTGGGCGGCGGCCTCCCAATCGACGCACAGGGTGGCCAGCATGCCTTTGCCTGGCCCCGCGTCTTCCCGGAGCAGGCCGGCACGGGACGAGCCGTAATAACCCGAGGCGGACTGGCTCAGGAATGTTCCGGGCGGAGTTCCCAGCCGTCCCATGGCTGCCGTGAGAGTTTTTGTGGTCCGCAATCGTGAGTCGATAATTTCGCGCACGCGTGCTTTGGTCCAGCGCCGCTCCCCGATGCCTGCACCGGAGAGGTTGACCACAGCGTCTGCGCCATCGAGTACCGCCTC
Source organism: Arthrobacter sp. 01T428 (assembly GCF_056398685.1). Taxonomy (NCBI): domain Bacteria; kingdom Bacillati; phylum Actinomycetota; class Actinomycetes; order Micrococcales; family Micrococcaceae; genus Arthrobacter; species Arthrobacter sp. 01T428. The sequence goes on from NZ_JBFTPW010000007.1 coordinate 3,402, forward strand.
ATCCAGTTGGCCCGCGGCCGGATCCCAAGAGGCTTCGCCGGTTCCTGCAGGCGGGCGGCGAACCAGCCGGACGACGTCGTGCCCGCTGCCGAGGAGATGCGCGGAGAGCGCAGTTCCGATGAATCCCGAGGCACCCGATATCACGATTCGCATGCCCTATCTCATCATGGCAAGCATCACTCCGGCATTACGGCAGGCCTCAAAAGCCCTCGCGACTCCTTTGACTATGATCGAACAATGACCTCCTCCAGCTACTTCCGTTTCCCGCATTTGCACGGTGATTTGATCACCTTCGTGGCCGAAGACGACGTTTGGATTGCGCCCGTGGCCGGAGGCCGCGCGTGGCGGATTTCGGCCCAGCAGCTCCCTGCGCGCAATCCCCGCTTCACCCCGGACGGCAAGCGGCTTGTGTGGACGACGATCGTCGGGGCTGCTCCCGAGGTGGTGACAGCGAACGTCGACGGCGGCGGGTACCGGCAGTTGAGCTACTTCGGTCACAGCACCACCCGTGTCAAGGGATTCACCTCCTCAGGCGACGTTGTGGTCACGACGGCTTTTGAACAGGCCGAGGGGCGGCACACGCATGCTTACGCCTTGCCGTTCGACGGCGGCCCCGCCGTCGAGCTTCCTTTCGGCCCCGTCGAATCGGTGGCGTTCGGCCCGGAAGTGGGGGACGAGCGACCCGTTGTCCTTGCCAGTGTGCTCTCGCGCGAGCCTGCCTGGTGGAAGCGGTACCGTGGCGGTACCGCGGGCAAACTGTGGATCGACGCCGACGGGAACGGCGAGTTCGCCCGCTTGCTTTCCGGGCTCGACGGGAACCTCGCGGACCCGCTGTGGGTAGGCGGACGGATCGCCTTCCTCTCGGATCACGAGGGCTACGGAAATCTTTACTCGGTGCGGCCGGACGGTTCGGACCTGCGCCGGCACACCGATCACGAGGACTTCTACGTCCGGCACGCCGCGAGCGACGGCAAGCGGGTCATCTTCGAATCGGCTGGCGAGTTGTGGATCCTGCCGAGTCTTGAGTCCGACGCCGAGGCAGTACGGCTTGACGTCAGCCTGGGCTCGGCATCCCAGTCGCGGCGGCCGGCACCCCTCAAAGTCGCCGCCCACTTGGGCGACGTCTTCCCCAACGCGGCCGGTTCGGCAAGCGCTGTGGAATCCCACGGAACCATCCACTGGCTGCGCCACAAAGACGGACCGTCCCGCGTTGTCGAAGCGACTCCCGGCGTGCGGGCACGGCTTCCCCGGCCCCTTATTGACGGTCGTATCGCCTACGTAGCGGACCATGACGGCGTCGACGCCATCTACATCAAGAGGATTGCCCCGCGCTTGTCGCAACCGGCGGTCGAAGCACCAGTCCAGGACGCCGCACCCGCCCGACGCGAAGGTGAAGAGGACGGCGCCGGACAACTGCCCCGCCCCGTCTCGGCATCGGCGATCACGGGACAGCCCGCGACGTCCGGTGTTCGGCTGCAGGAACCGCACGCGGAGCCAGCTGCGGCGTCCGCGGATAGCGTGACTGCACCGATGAGCGCCACACGTGGCGGAGCCGAAGAGCCACGGCTCGACTTCCTGAGGATCGATTTCCCCAGGGCAGCCCGTCCAAGCGCCCTCGAAGCCAGTCCCGATGGCAAGTGGCTTGCCGTGGGTACCGCGTTCGGGGACGTTTACCTGGCCGACACTGCCAATGGCACCTTGTCGCGGCTTGTCAGCGTAGGGGACGGCAGCATTGACGGCCTCGCGTGGTCGCCGGACGCGCAATGGCTCGCATGGTCAGAGCCTGTGACATCCTTCGGCTCACGGAGCAAGTTGCGCATGGTCAACACCGCCAACCCTGGAGACATCGTGGAGGTCACGGACGGCCGCTTCTGCGACGAATCGCCGGCCTTCACTCCCGACGGAAAATTCCTGGCGTTCCTCTCGAACCGCAGCTTCGATCCCGTGTACGACGGCCATGCCTTCGACCTGTCGTTCCCCAGCCCCATCAAGCCGTACCTTGTGGCACTCGCTGCAGCCACTCCTTCGCCCTTCGGCCCGGTAGTGGACATGCTGGACGAGGAGGAAGCGGACGCCGTACCCGAAGGGGAGAACGGCGCAAGGAACGCCGAGAAGGACGGTACCGGGGATGGTGCCGGAACCGCCGTCACGGTCCGGGTGGACCGTGAGGGCCTGCCGTTGCGCGTCATCGGCGTCCCGGTGCCGCAGGGCAACTACTCGGCGCTTTCGGCCTCCAGCGGCGCGCTGCTGTGGCTCGATACCCCCCTCTCAGGCGTCACGGGAGATGGCCGTGGCACGGTGCAGGACAAGGCACCTGCTCCAGCGCTGGTCCGCTACGAGCTTTCGAAGCAGAAACAGGTCACACTCGTCCCCGCCGTGGAGCGCTACCGACTCTCCGGAGACGGCAAGAAACTGGTCTTCGTCAATGACAAGCAGGTTGTCGCCGTACCATCCGAGGCCAAGGCCGAGGAAGAATCGGGAGAGCTTGTCAAGGTTGAGCTGAACCGGATCCGGATGGTCTTGGATCCGTTGTCCGTATGGGGACAGGCATTCGACGAAGCATGGCGGCTGCAGCGGGACTTCTTCTGGACCGAAGACATGGCGGGCCAGGACTGGGATTCGGTCTACCGGCGGTACCGTCCCGTCGTCGAACGCCTCGGCTCGCACGACGACCTGGTGGACCTTCTGTGGGAACTGCACGGTGAGCTTGGCACGTCCCACGCATACGTTCGTCCGGCTGCGGTGGGCGAACCAGGGAGCAACGGCCAGGGCAGGCTCGGTGCCGACCTCAAGCTCACGGAAGCCGGTTGGGAGATCACGCGCATCCTCGCGGGAGACACTTCCGACCCTCTGGCCAACTCGCCGCTGACCCGGCCGGGAGCCGACGCGAAGGTGGGCGACGTGATCCTGGCGATCGACGGCGTCGGGCTCTCCGCAGACCGTACTCCGGCCAAGCAACTGGTGGGCGCTGCGGGCCGGACCGTGGAACTCACGATCCTGAACGGCGGCCGGCACGCCGGGGCGGCAGGCCGGCAGCGGCGGATCGCCGTGGTTCCCGTGAAGGATGAGGAACGCTTGCGGTACCAGGAGTGGGTGCACGCCAACAGGCGCACCGTGCGCGAGGCCTCGAATGGAAAGTTCGGCTATCTGCATGTACCGGACATGATGGCCAACGGCTGGGCGCAGCTTCACCGGGACCTTGACACCGAGACCGCGCTGGACGGGTTGATTGTCGATGTCCGGCGGAACCGCGGTGGCCACACGTCGCAGCTCGTGGCTGAACTGATCGGCCGCAAGGTCACCGGCTGGAGCATGCCGCGCGGCGAAAAGCCGCGTACGTACCCGCACCACGCCCCGCGCGGCCCCGTCATTATCCTCGCCGACGAATTCGCCGGCTCCGACGGCGACATCATCACGCAGGTGTCCAAACTCCGCGGCATCGGCCCGGTCATCGGCACCCGGACCTGGGGCGGCGTGGTCGGCATCGACAACCGTTTCGCCCTGGCTGACGGCACCGGCGTGACCCAGCCGCGCTATGCCACGTGGTTCTCCGGCGGCATCGGTTGGAGCGTGGAGAACTTCGGGGTTGAGCCTGACATCGAAGTAGTGTTCCCGCCGCACGCCTACGCGGCCGGTACCGATCCCCAGCTGGAGTACGGGATCGGCGCGCTCAAGGAAATGGTGCAGGAACTACCCACGGACCGGCCACCGGTGCGTGAAGGCTACCGCAAGCTCCGCCCGGCCGCGTTGCCCGCAAGGCCGCAAAAGAGCTAGCTGGAGGCCCGCACGACGAAGTCCCCGCCCTTCCGGAAGGAAAGGCGGGGACTCGCTTTTTGGACAGGTTTCGGACGGGTTGCCGCTAGGAAGCGAGCGTGGCATCCAGCGTGATCGGGGTTGCCCGGAGTGCCTGGGAAACCGGGCAGTTGAGCTTGGCGTCTTCGGCGAGGCGCTGGAATTCCTCTTCGGAAACACCCGGGATGCGTGCGCTCACGGTCAGGTGGATGCCCGTGATGCCTTCGCCTGGCTGGAAGGTGACGTCGGCCTTGGTGTTGACCTCCTCCGGCGCGAAGCCTGCGCCTGCGACGCCGTTGCTGAAGGCCATCGAGAAGCATGCCGAGTGCGCGGCGGCAATCAGCTCTTCGGGGCTGGTCTTGCCCTCTGCGGACTCCGCGCGGGCCTTCCAGGTGACGTTGAAGGTTCCGAGTCCGGAGCTGTCCAGCGTGGTGTTGCCGGCGCCTTCGATCAGGTTGCCGTTCCATACGGTGTGTGCGGTGCGTGTTGTTGCCATGTCCACTCCTCAGCGTCGTTGCGAATTGGCATCCGGATACCGGATGCCGCCGGGTTCAATCCTAGGGATTCGACGGCGGCCGCGCACCGCTTGTCCGCTCTCAGAGGATTGTGACTGCCGTGGTTCGGGCGGCCACGGATTAAGCGGCGACGGCCGCCCGGACGAATGGTCCAGGCGGCCGCGCGGTTTGCTCCGGTCAGCGCTTTTCCGCTCCTACTGCCAGATCGTTGCGATGGCGATGTTGAGCAATCCCAGGCCGCCGACGCCATGGGCCAGTCCTGTTGAGACCGGTTCGCCCTTCTTGACCTTGCGTGAGCCGATGACGGCGAGCACGGCCACGGCGAGGCCGATCGCGAACTTGATGCCCAGCTTGAAGTAGTCGGGGTGGGCGTTGGGCAGCATGGGGAGGATTCCCATCATGGCAATGCCGGTGATCAGCTGCACGAAGGCGCCGTCGCGCTGGCGCGGGTGGACGGTCGGCTGCTTCATGGTGGCGATCCAGTAGCCCACAATCATGGCTGCGCCGACGATATGCAAGAACAGCAGGACGTTGAAGAGGATAGTCATGGCTCCAGCTTAGCCAGATTCTTCTACGAGCCGTAGCAAAGCCACGGAAGAAAATGCATGCAAAGACGGGAAGGTCCCGGCGGTTTCCCGCCGGGACCTTCCCGTCACGTGATGATACTTATTAGAGGCCGAGGTCGGCTTCGAAGGCACCTTCCTCAAGGCGGGCCCTGAGGGTCTGCAGGAAGCGGCCGGCGTCGGCACCGTCAACCAGGCGGTGGTCGTACGTGAGGGACAGGTACATCATGGAGCGGATGGCGATCGAGTCGTCACCGTTTTCGTCCGCAACCACGACAGGACGCTTGACGATCGCGCCGGTGCCCAGGATGCCCACCTGCGGTTGGTTGATGATCGGCGTGTCGAACAGTGCGCCGACAGAACCGATGTTGGTGATGCTGAACGTACCGCCGGACAGCTCGTCCGGACCGATCTTCCCCTGGCGGGTGCGGCCGGCGACGTCGGCGATCTTGCTGGCCAGGCCGGCAAGGTTCAGGTTGCCGGCGTCGGAAATGACCGGAACCAGCAAGCCCTTGTCGGTGTCCACCGCAATCGCGAGGTGTTCCGCGTTGTGGTAGGTGATTTCCTGCTTGTCTTCGTCATACGCAGCGTTCAGCTTGGGGTGCTGCTTCAAGGCTTCGGCCACGGCCTTGGCGATGAATGGCAGGAAGGTCAGCTTGACGCCGTTCTGGGCCTCGAAGGAGCCCTTGGCCTTGAGGCGGAGCTTGGCGATCTTGGTCATGTCGACCTCGTGCACCTGGGTCAGCTGCGTTGAAGTTTCGAGGGACTCGCGCATGCGGCGGGCGATGACCTGGCGGATGCGGGGAGCCTTCTCCACGGTACCGCGGAGCGAGGAAGCAGCCACGGGGGCGGCAGCAGGCTTGCCGGGTGTCGCGGCTGCGGCCGCCGGCGCAGAAATCGATGCTGCCTGCGCAGCCGTTTTCATTGCGTCGGCTGCGGCGAGCACGTCCTGCTTCCGGATACGGCCGCCGACGCCGGTGCCCGTCACGGTGGTGATGTCGACACCGTTCTGGTTGGCAAGCTTGCGGACGAGCGGGGTGACGTAACCGGACTCGCTCGAAGACGCTGCGGGTGCCGGAGCTGCTGCCGGCGCGGGTGCGGCTACCGGGGCAGCCGGTGCTGCGGGTGCCGGTGCTGCTGCCTGCGCGGGTGCGGCTTCAACGACGGGTGCCGGTGCGGCGGGGGCTGCAGCCACAGGTGCCGGGGCTGCGGGTGCTGCCGCAGGTGCGGGTGCCGCTGCGGCGGGGGCGCCCGAGCCGATGACGGCAAGGACAGAGCCGACTTCAGCGGTCTCGTCCTCGTTGACGCGGATCTCAAGCAAAGTACCGGCCACGGGGGAGGGGATCTCGGTGTCGACCTTGTCGGTGGAGACCTCGAGGAGCGGTTCGTCCACCTCGACGCTGTCGCCCACGGCCTTGAGCCAGCGGGTGACGGTGCCTTCGGTGACGCTTTCACCCAGGGCGGGGAGAGTCACATCGTGACCCGATGCCTCGCCGGAAGCTGCCGCCGGGGCTGCGGCTTCTTCGGCAACGGGAGCCGGTGCTGCTTCAGGTGCCGGTGCTGCTTCAGGTGCGGGGGCTGCCGGTGCTTCTTCCGCAGGTGCGGCGGCGGGCGCTGCAGCGCCGTTGCTGCCGCTGCCGATCCGGACCAGGGGAGCGCCGACTTCGGCGGTCTCGTCTTCAGCCACGAGGATTTCTTCGATAATGCCGGCAATAGGAGACGGGATTTCAGTGTCTACTTTGTCGGTGGAAACTTCGAGCAGGGGCTCGTCGACTTCCACTCGGTCACCAACCTGCTTGAGCCAGCGAGTGACGGTGCCTTCGGTGACGCTTTCACCAAGGGCGGGCAAGTTAACGGATTCAGACATGTCGTCCCCGTTCTCCTTATTGATCTTTAGTGCGGATGAGTGTTGCCTGCTGGGGTCCTGCGCCCGCAGTTCGTGGGATGGAGCTCTTGCCGTTGCCGGCCAGGTTGTATTCCTGGGTCTGGACCTGGTCCTCGCCGAACTTCTCCTTGGCGCCCTTTTCGGTGTAGCCGACGGTGGCGATTTCAGGTTCGCAGAAGGTGACCTTCGGGATGTTCACGTCTTCCACGACTACCGGGTTCAGGCCGGCGATCTCTTCGGCGACGAAGATGCCCTGCTGGTAACCGCGGTGGGCCAGCTGGACGCCCGGGACGATGTCGCCGACGGCGTAGACGTTGCCGACGCCGGTGTGCAGGCGCTCGTTGGTGATGACGAAGCCGCGGTCGATGGTGACGCCTGCCTCTTCGTAGCCGAGGTTGGCGGTGACGGGGCCACGGCCAACGGCAACCAGGAGGAGATCGGCTTCGAAGGTCTGGCCGTCAACCAGGGTGACCTTCACTCCGTTGTCGTCCTGCTCGACGCCCTGGAAGAAGACGCCGGTGCTGAACTTGATGCCGCGCTTCTTGAAAGCGCGCTCAAGGTTCTTCACGATGGCGGTGTCTTCGTTCGGAACGAGGGAGGGGAGGCCTTCGACGATCGTGACGTCGACGCCGAAGGACTTCCACACGGAAGCGAATTCGACGCCGATGACGCCGCCGCCGAGGACGATGACGCTCTTGGGGATGTAGTCCATGGTCAGCGCTTCATCGGACGTGATGACGCGGCCGCCGATTTCCAGGCCGGGCAGGGAACGGGAGTAGGAACCCGTGGCCAGGACGATGTTCTTGCCCTTGTAGGCTGTGCCGTCCACGACGACGGTGTCGGTGCCCTGCAGCTTGCCTTCGCCTTCGATGACCGTGATGCCCTTGGACTTGATGAGTCCCTGCAGGCCCTTGTACTTACCGGCGACGATTCCGTCCTTGTAGGCGTTCACGGCCGTGATGTCGATGCTGTCCAACGTGACGTTGACGCCGTACTTGGCGGAGTCGCGTGCGTGGTCGGCCAGTTCGGCCGAGTGCAGCAGGGCCTTGGTGGGGATACAGCCGTTGTGCAGGCAGGTGCCGCCGAGCTTTCCCTTCTCGACGAGGCCAACGGTGAAACCAAGCTGAACGGCACGCAGAGCCGTGGCGTAGCCGCCGCTGCCGCCACCGAGTACCAGGATGTCGAATTCTTGCGCAGTTGCCTGATCGGCCACTAGGACGCTCCCTCGCGTGAGCGATGACACGCGACTACGCGTCATCTGGTCTTGGAACTTGTACTGCCGCGATTATGCCAGCACCGAAGTTCTCTTGCATTTGTGACTACCGTGGTTCACCTTAGCGAACCACTTATCCATGCTCCACCCTGCCGGGGCATTTGTGGGGCGCTTGTGGCCAGACTCACGTCGGGCCGTGGGGCCGGTCATGAACCGGCCCCACTTGGGACTTGCTTAGGCTGTCGCCAGCACGTCTTCGACGTAAGCGAGCAGCGTCCGGACAGTGCAGCCGGTGCCTTGCTTGGGCGTGTAGCCGTAGGGGCTGCCGTTGTTGAAGGACGGGCCGGCGATGTCGACGTGCGCCCAGGGGATCTGCTTGCCCTCGGCGTCCTTCCCGACGAACTCACGCAGGAACACGGCCGCCGTCATCATTCCACCGTGGCGTTCGCCGATGTTGGCGATGTCCGCCACCTGCGAATCAAGGCTGGCCCGAAGCTCCTCCGGCAGCGGCATCGGCCACACGAGTTCGCCCGCGCGATCTGCCGCGGACTTGAGCGCGCCCGTGACGGAGTCGGAACCCATGACTCCGGCAGTGCGGTTGCCGAGGGCGATCAGCTGGGCGCCCGTCAGCGTCGCGACGTCGATGATGGCGTCCGGCTGCTCGAGGCTGGCCGCGACGATTCCGTCCGCCATGACCAGGCGTCCCTCGGCGTCGGTGTTGAGGACCTCGACCGTCTTGCCGCCGTACACGGTAAGGACGTCTGCCGGGCGCTGTGCAGCGCCCGAGGGCATGTTCTCGGCGATGCAGAGCCACGCGGTCACCTTGACGGGCAACCCGAGCCCCGCGACGGCCAGGACAGTATTAAGTACGACGGCGGCGCCCGCCATGTCGCTCTTCATGTCGCCCATGCCGAGGGCCGGCTTGATGGAAATGCCGCCCGTGTCAAAGGTGATGCCCTTACCGACCAGGGCGATCTTCTTGGTGGCCTTGGCCGGGGCGTACTCCACCTTGACGAGGCGCGGCTGGCGGGTCGAACCTTTTCCAACGCCCAGGATTCCGCCGAACCCGTCCTTTTCGAGGCGTTTTTCGTCCCACACGGTGACCTTGACCGGCAGCCCCTTGGAGAGTTCCTTGGCAGCTTCGGCAAAGGACTCCGGGTAGAGGTGGCTCGGAGGCTCGTTGACCAGCGTGCGGGTGGCGTTGACCGCGCGTCCCACGAGCAAGGCCCGATCGAGCGCGGGCTGGACGTCCTTGCCGTCAAACGCCGTGTGGATCAGGACCTTGCCGACCGGGTCCTTGAGGCCGTCCTTGCTGGAGCGGTGCTCTGTATAGGAATAGGAACCCAGCACAGCGCCTTCGGCGACGGCTGCGACGTCGGCGAGGGACGCCGTCGGGAGGGCCAGCGTCACGGAGGACAAACCGGCAAGTTGGCGGACGGCGGATCCCGCAGTCCGGCGCAGGGTTTCCTCGGCCAGGAGGGCGTCGTCGGCGACTTTGCCGACACCCGCCAGGACGAGGACGCCCGAACCGGTCTCCGGAAGACCCGGCAGACGGTGTACCTGATCGGCTGCTCCCGTGATGCCGAGGAGGCCCAATGAAGCCGCGAGGGTTTCCGCGGCCTTCGCGCCCAAGGGGTTCCCGAGCAGTACCGGCCCGTCTTCCCCCTGACCGACGGCTATCACGAGTGCGTCGCTGGGCGCCTTCTTCAGGTCCTTGGCGATAGTGCCAAGGGTGATGTCTGTAGTCTTCACCACGAGGATTTGTCCTCATCTCTCTCTGCATGGCTTGGCCGGGCTGCATGTTAGGCGCCCGGCCCTGGTACCCCTCCGTTGTCCGCCTGGGACAACGTCGGTGGTTGCTTGGGTCCGCACACGGCGGCACGTCTCGATCGTAGTCTGTCTGCCGCGCCGGAAAGCAATTAAATGAGAGTTGCGGCACATTGGCCGACAGGAATGCGCGGCCCGTCCGGGGCGTTGTACCAATACAGGGAGCGTGGCCGGCCGCCAAGGCATCCGCTGCGGCGTGCAGCCGCCTGCTCCTCCAATGAACTTGAAACTGCGAAAGGAACATGCCGTGCTTGAACGGATTTCCGGCTCACTCCTTGACCCTGAGTCGCTCTACGCGAGCAACATCGAGCTCTTCCACAGCCCGGACACCAGGGGCCTCAACATGCTGATGGGCTTCACGGGATTCGCTGACGCCGGGCACGTGGTCCAGCAGATCAACCGGGAACTGCTGGATACGCTCGAAGTCGAAACGGTGGCTGTGTTCGACGCCGACCAGCTCATCGACTACCGCACGCGCCGTCCCCACATCAGCTTTGTCGAAGACCATCTGGAAGACTACAAAGCCCCTCAATTGGCGCTTTACAAGCTGAATGACGGCTTGGGCGAGCCGTTCCTGTTGCTTGCCGGTTTTGAACCGGACCTCCAGTGGGAGCGTTTCGCGCGCGCCGTCGTCGGGATCGTGGAAAAACTGGACGTCAACCTGGTGACCTGGATCCACTCCATCCCTATGCCGGTTCCGCACACCCGGCCGGTTGGTGTCACGGTGCACGGCAACCGTCCGGAACTCATCGAGGGCATTTCCACGTGGAAGCCGACGGTCGAGGTTCCTGCGGCCATTGGCCACATCCTCGAGTTGCGGCTGGCCGAAGCCGGGCGGAAAGTGGCCGGGTATGTCATCCACGTCCCGCACTACCTTGCGGATGCCGAGTACCCGCCGGCAGCGGTGGCGGGACTCGAATACCTCGGTGCAGCCACGTCCCTGATGCTGCCGACGGACCGCCTTCGCGAGGCCGGCAGGGAAGTGGGCAGGCAGATCGCCGAACAAGTGGAAGCATCCGAGGACGTCCAGCAGGTCGTTTCCAAGCTGGAGTCCCGCTATGACGACAAGGCCGAGGGAACGGTCCGCCGTTCCCTGCTGGCCGACGAGAACGACGAATTGCCCAACGCCGAGGATCTGGGCGCGGCGGTTGAGGCGTATCTCGCACGTAAAGATGCGCGCCCATAAAGCAGCTTTAATGCGGCCCCGGGCATAATGGAAGGGTGAACGCACCCCGCGCCTGGCTCATTTGGACGATCGGGGTGCTTGCCTACCTTGTGGCAGTGGCCCAGCGCACATCCTTTGGTGTGTCCGGGCTGGAGGCTACCGAACGGTTCCATGCCAGCGCGGCGGCCATCTCCTTCTTCACCGTGCTTCAGCTGCTGGTCTACGCAGGCCTCCAAATACCGGTTGGGCTCCTGGTTGACCGCTTCGGCTCGCGCGCCATGATCGCCAGCGGTGCCGTACTCATGGGCCTCGGTCAACTCCAGCTGGCATATGCCGACGCTGTTCCGGCTGGAGTGCTCGGCAGGGTCCTGGTCGGCGCCGGGGACGCCATGACCTTCGTCTCCGTGATCCGCCTCGTGCCGATCTGGTTCGCGCCGGCGAGGGTTCCGCTCGTCACTCAGCTGACGGGAATGTCGGGCCAGCTCGGCCAGCTCATCAGTGTGGTGCCCTTCGCCCTCGTCCTTCATTCGGCAGGCTGGAACACGGCTTTCCTGGCGTTGAGCTCGTTGTCCGCGCTCGCCGTCGTCCTTGTCCTTGCCTTGCTCAGGGACGTTCCGCCGGGCCACCCGCCCAGGGAGAACGCGCAGGGGCTGCGCGCCACGGGCGTGACCCTCGCGCGTGCCTGGAAGCAGCCCGGCACGCGCCTGGGACTCTGGTGCCACTTCACTGTCCAGTTCAGCGGCAACGTCTTCGCCATGTCCTGGGGCTACCCGTTCCTGGTCTCGGCGCAGGGCCTGAACCCGGCCACTGTGTCCGCCCTGATGGGACTGTTCGTCGTCACCAGCATTCTCGTGGGCCCTCTGTTTGGAACCTTCGTGGCCAGGCACCCGATGCGGCGCTCGGCCATGGTGCTCCTGATCACGGCGGCTACGGCACTTGCCTGGGCTGCTGTCCTGCTGTTGCCCAGCAGGGCGCCCCTGTGGTTGCTTGCATTGCTCGTGATTGCCCTGGCGATCGGCGGACCCGGGTCCATGATCGGCTTTGATTTTGCCCGGACATTCAATCCTTCCCACAGGATTGGTACCGCCACGGGCATCGTCAATGTGGGCGGCTTCGTTGCCGCGCTCCTGACGATCTACTTGGTTGGGCTCATCCTCGACATTCTCCACACGAGTGGTTTCTCGGGCGGGGAGCTGTACGGCCTGGCGTCCTTCCGCATCGCATTGAGCGTGCAGTTCCTGTTCCTTCTCGTGGGCACGGTGTTGATCCTCATGACCCGTCGCAAGGTGCGCCGTCAGATGGCCGCCCAAGGCGTCCACGTCCCGCCGCTCCTCGTGTCGTTGGCGAACCAGCGCCGGCGCCGCGTGGAATTGCGCCGCGAACGTCTCGCGAAGCAGCGGAGTTCCACGCCGTAGCCTGTTTTCGCGGTGTTCCTCCACAGGGGTCGACGGACACCTTTGTCCACATAGGGCAATTGAGGCCTGCCGTGGCCCGCCATTGATGCCGATGCTGGATTCATGACAGCAGACAACCGCGTGACCGTCTTCCGGCCCGAGGACATCCTCGGCTTCATTCCCCACGCCTTGGGGCTCTGGCCAAAGGAGAGCCTCGTTGCCATCACGCTGCGGGGGCAGACACTTGGCGCCACACTCCGCGTGGACCTTCCGGGCGAGAGATCCGACCGCGCGCTTGCCGCGTACTCACGGAGGATCGGTGAGTATCTGGAAGCGGACCATGACGCCGACGGCGTGCTCTTGGCATTCTTCAGCGACGACGGTTGGGACGCCGGCGGCGCCGTGCCGCACGGCCTGCCGCTGCTGGAAGCCCTGGTACGCGTCCTGGATCATCGGGGCTTGGTGTTGCGGGATGCATGGTTCATTGGTTCCGACTACTGGCGAAGCGCATTCTGCACCGATGTGGAGTGCTGTCCCCTTCCCGGCCGTCCCGTAGACCAGATCCTCGATAGCCGGCTCAACGCGGAAATGGTGTTCCGGGGGAGCAACGTCTTGGAATCGCCACTGTTGTTGGGGCCTGAGGACGAGCCCGTCCGTGATCCGGAATTCATGCGCACGGAAGACGCCACGCTTGGGGAATTGCTCCGGCTATGGCGGAGCAGGAAGGCATTCGAAGAAATGCTGGATGTGTGGAGCGGGGTCCTCGATTCCGGCCGCCCAGCGGAGTTCGACTGCGAGGCTGCGGCGTTCCTCCGGGCAAGCCTGCGGGTCTCCGCCTGGCGCGACGCCGTGGTGGTCCTGGCGGCTGCCGGGAAAACCGTCGCTTGTGGCGGTGCGGAGGCCTTCGGCTTCTTTGACCAAGACGACGATGAACAGGGTTCCTTGGTCGTTCCGCCCGGTCTCTGTCCCCCTCCACCAGCAGCGGGCAAGCGGACTCCGGCCACGGATGTCAGCGTCTTGCGCTATGGAGACGTGCTCCTGGGCCTCTACCCGGAGAACCCCGACTGGAGACGGTTGACGAGCCTGGACGGGGTTCTGGCGATGCTCTCCCGGCGCAGTGGTGGGGAGGCGCGCGCTGCAACGCTTACGATCCGGGGGTGGATTCAGTGGTGCCGGGGGAGCGGTTCGTTCGCCCGCGAGCTCCTGTCCCAGGCTGACGCTGAACAACGGGGCTATCGACTCGCGGAGTTGCTCGCCGAGGTGGTGAGGCGCGGAACAGTCTGCGGCTGGGCCAAAAGCAAGTCGTCCGCGTGGCGGAAGTTCGGTGGTGCGGTGGCATGACTCCAAGCCCCGGGGTGACTCCAGGAGCGTCACATTGAGTGAAATCCGTGCGGCACGTAATTGTCTGCCCGGTAGCGGATATCGACCCCCGGAACTCAAAACCGTGAGACAATGGTTGCCGAGACCCGGTTGGGTCCGTGTTTCAAGTGCCGTTAACGTCCCCTGAACTCTAGGGAACATTAAGGCGCCGTCGGGAGTTTTACGTAGAGACTCTGCAGTCGGCGATGGCACTTGATGTTGATCACGGACTTGACAGGGTCATAGTGGTGTTGCCCCCATGGTGATTCCACAGACCGCCGCTAGAAAGGTTTTCTGTGACCCCGTCTTCCGCCGAGAAGGAACCCGCCGCCCTGGCCGAACTGTCCGCCGAAGAAAAGAAGGCGGCTACAGCTGCGAAGCGTGCGGCAACGCGTGCTGCCAATGCTTCGACTGCAGGTGCAGACAAGCCGGCACCCAAGAAGCGCGGGCCCAAGCCCGGCGCCAAGGCCGCTGCCGAAGCAGCCAACAAGTCCGCCGGCGCCGACGAGGACTCCGAAGAAGAAGCCGAGGATTTTGACGCCGTCGTTCCCGACGAAGCAGAGCTCACGGAGGAAGTCGAAGAAGGCGAAGAGGGCAAGAAGCCCGCGACCACCGGCTCCGGCTTTGTTTACTCGGATGCCGATGACGATGACGCGCCTGTCCAGCAGGTCATGTCAGCCGGTGCCACGGCCGACCCCGTCAAGGACTACCTGAAGCAGATCGGCAAGGTTGCCCTGCTGAACGCGGAGCAGGAAGTCGACCTTGCGCTCCGCATTGAAGCGGGTCTCTTCGCAGAAGAGAAGATCAATGCCGACGACGGCTCCATGGACCCGAAGCTCAAGCGTGAACTCGAGTTCATCATCCACGACGGCAAGAGGGCCAAGAACCACCTCCTCGAAGCCAACCTGCGCCTCGTGGTCTCGCTGGCCAAGCGCTACACAGGCCGCGGCATGCTCTTCCTGGACCTCATCCAGGAAGGCAACCTGGGCCTGATCCGTGCAGTGGAGAAGTTCGACTACACCAAGGGCTTCAAGTTCTCCACCTACGCCACTTGGTGGATCCGTCAGGCCATCACCCGCGCCATGGCGGACCAGGCCCGTACCATCCGCATCCCGGTGCACATGGTGGAAGTCATCAACAAGCTGGCACGCGTCCAGCGCCAGATGCTCCAGGACCTTGGACGCGAACCTACGCCTGAGGAACTTGCCCTCGAGCTGGACATGACTCCCGAGAAGGTCGTTGAAGTCCAGAAGTACGGCCGCGAGCCCATCTCGCTGCACACTCCGCTGGGCGAGGACGGCGATTCCGAATTCGGCGACCTCATCGAGGACTCCGAAGCGGTTGTGCCCGCGGACGCCGTAAGCTTCACCCTCCTCCAGGAACAGTTGCACTCAGTGCTCGATACCCTGTCCGAGCGGGAAGCAGGCGTCGTCGCGATGCGCTTCGGCCTTACCGACGGCCAGCCGAAGACTTTAGACGAAATCGGCAAGGTCTATGGAGTCACCCGCGAACGCATCCGTCAGATCGAATCGAAGACGATGTCAAAGCTGCGCCACCCCTCGCGGTCGCAGGTTCTGCGCGACTACCTTGACTAAAGCAACGGACGCCATGCCTTAGCCGGCACCGCCCGTCAAAAGTGGACCCCCGGATTCCCCGGGGGTCCACTTTTGCATCAGCGGCTGTATCTAAGGGCTGTTCCGTTCGAGCGCGTGGCCAAGGATGCGGGCACCTTCCGGGAACGCCGATGGGTTGGGTCCCGCATAGTTGAGCCGGATGAACGGTCCCGCCGGTTCGGCGGGGAACCACTCAGTACCGACCGCGATCATCACCCCGGCACTCTCGCAGTCACGGGTCAGCCCCTCGAGGTCCGTGCCGTCCGGCAGGCGTGCCCAGAGATTCAGCCCTCCCTTGGGGATGAGGCTGAGGTGGGCCTGGGGGGCGTGCTCACGAAGGCTCGTGACAAGGAGGTCGCGGCGCGACTGAAGCTGATGGCGGAGGCTGCGCAGATGCGTCTGCCAGGCCGGCTGCGTGACCACATCGAGTGCCGCAGCCTGGAGGAGCCCGCTGACGTACATCGACTCGGCTGCCCGGTCCGCAAGGATGCGTTCGCGGGCCGGGCCGCGAGCAATGACCGCGGCAACGCGGATGGCGGGTGAAACGCTTTTCGTGAGGGAGCGCAAGTAGACCACATGGCCCGAATCGTCACGTGCGGCGATGGGTACCGGCGTCGACGTGATGCCGAAGTCGTGGGCCCAGTCGTCCTCGACGAGGAAGGCGCCGTACTCCCGGACAACATCCAGGACTTCTTCCCCACGGCGGGCGGACCACTGCGCACCGGTGGGGTTGGCATAGTTCGGTTGGGCGTAGAACAACCGGGCGCCCGTCTCCTCAAAGGCCCTGGCCAATTCTTCGGGCTCGGGCCCCTCGGCTCCGCTGGGCACCGGGACGATGCGGACTCCGGCCTGGGTCGCGGCCAGGATGGCTCCCCAGTAGCTCGGGGATTCCATGAGCAGTGGCTGCCCGTGGCCCACCAATGCCGTGAAGATGGAGCTGAGGCCTCCTTGGCTTCCCGGCAGGACGATGACGTCGCTCGGTGTCGGCGGGGTGAGTCCTGCCGGCGTCGCGGTGCCGAGTTCGTGCGCGAACCAGGACTGCAATTCGGGAAGTCCCGGCGCCGGAGGTCGGGACAGGGCAGCGTCGCCGCGGGCCACGCGGGCGAGAGCGGCCCGGACAAGCCGTTCCGGCAGGAGTTCCCGGTCCGGGTATCCGGAGTGGAAGGCAATAGTGGCGTTCGAGGTGTCGCGCATCGTGGTGGAGGCTGAGCGGGAAGGAGCCTGCGGCGCACGCAACGCTGCGGTTTGCCAGCCGTAGTCCGAGGGGCGCGCTGTCCGGACGGCCCGGACGAAGGTCCCGACGCCGGGCCGGCTCTCGATCAAGCCCTGCGAAGTGAGCGTCTGCAAGGCCTTCTGCACCGTCACAGGGCTGGCCTGGTACTCGGCAACCAGTGACCGCGTGGACGGCAGCCGGGATCCCGGAGCGGCCCCGGTGATCCATTCCCGCAGTCGCATCGCAATCCTGGAACTGCTATCGTTGTTCATGAAAGACAATAGTAGCGCTACTACAATTATTCGAGAAGTGATACCGTCCCGCTCGATAACGGGCCTCTGGTGGGGCCTCCTCGGAGTAGCGGCGTTTTCCTTCACTGTTCCCTTCACCCGAGTGGCGGTGGGTGGCCTGTCGCCGCTGTTCATCGGCTCCGGCCGTGCCGTCGTCGCAGCGATACTCGCGGCATCCGCCCTCGTGCTCACCAGGCAGCGCCTTCCGCGAGGCAAACAATGGGCACGGCTCGCGGTGGTCGCCGCCGGGATTGTTGTCGGCTTTCCGCTACTCACCTCATTCGCGCTTACGACGGCGCCGGCCAGCCACGGCGCTGTCGTCATCGCCCTGCTGCCTGCTGCGACGGCAACCGCCGCGGTGCTCCGCGGGCGTGAGCATCCTCCGGCAGCCTTCTGGCTGGTCACGGCCGTAGGGGCCGTTGCGGCCATCGGATTTGCCCTATCGCAGGCCGGTAACCCAGCGCAGTCCGGTGGGTTCGGGCAACTCAACTGGGCAGACGTGCTCCTCCTCGGCGCCGTCGTTTCCGCGGCCATCGGTTACGCGGAAGGTGGCCTGCTCCCCCGCGAACTCGGCGCATGGCAGACCGTATCCTGGGCGCTCGTCCTGGCCCTGCCGTTGATGGCCGGCCTGACAGCACTCTCCGTGTCCCAGCAGCCGCCGTCAGCCTCACCGGTCCAATGGGCCGCTTTTGCATACCTCGGAGTCGTCAGCATGTTCTTCGGCTTCGTCGCCTGGTACCGGGGCCTCGCCGTCGGGCCCATGGCCAAGGTCAGCCAGGTATAACTCATCCAGCCCGTGCTGAGCATTTGCTGGGCAGGGCTGTTGCTGGGCGAATCCCTGGGCTGGACCACGATCGTCGGCGGGCTGGCCGTCATCGCTTGCGCCGGCATCGCGGTCCGGGTCCGCCTCAATCCGCAGCCCGCCGACCAAGGCCGCTGAAGACCAATAGAACACCGAGACCACCCGCCACAGAAAAGGAAGAATAGAACCCATGTACATCCCAGCGCACTTCGAGGCCGGTCCTGACGTGATCCACGACCTCCTGACGCGGCCAGGTGCAGCCAATCTGGTCACCATGACATCACAGGGCATGCTCGCGACTTTCCTGCCGCTCATCTACGAGCCCTCGATCGGCGAACACGGCGCGCTCCACGGACACCTCGCCCGAACCAACCCGCAATGGTCCGAGCCCTCGATCGGGGAATCACTCGTCATCATCCAGGGCGCGGACGCCTACATCTCGCCTACCTGGTATGCATCGAAGGAAGAGCACGGACGCGTCGTCCCGACGTGGAACTACTCCACGGCCCACGTTTACGGCAGGCTTGCCGTCCATGACGACGCCGAGTGGCTCGGGAATCATGTCAGGCAGCTGACCGGGCTCAATGAAGCCCGTTCCGAGCGGCCGTGGTCCGTGGATGACGCCCCGGAGCGCTACGTCTCCGGCCAGTTGCGTGCGATCGTCGGCATCGAGCTGGTGATCAGCCGTATCGAGGCGAAGGCAAAACTGAGCCAGAACCGGCCCGATAAAGACATCATTGGGGTCGTGGCCGGCCTTGGCGCCCAAGGGCACCAGGAGATCGCTGCCGACGTGGCCAGGGCCAGGCAGGATAGGACGCACCGGGACGCGGGCCGCGCCTAGGCAACGTTGCGGCCTGGGCCGGGAGACCCCGGTTAACGAAGCGGCCCCCTCCGTCCGGAGGGGGCCGCTGTCTCTATGAAGTTTTGTCAGCCAGGTGGCCGCGGGGGCCAGCCATTGGGGCTAGTCGGCGAGGACGGGTTCCTTCTCCTGAAGGCGCGCCGTCTCGTCATGCCAGTCCGAAGTCATCGGCCGCAGCGTGGCCTCTACTGCACGTGCGTGGTGGCCGCAGAAGAGCAGCTCACCGCCGGAGGACTCGAGTACAACGCGGACATATGCCTGGGCCCCGCAACGGTCGCACCGGTCGAGTGCATTGAGTGTGCGGTCTGCAACTGCTGTTGTCATGTTCGGCCTCCTTAGTAGTTCTGTGTATCCATATAACCAGCATTCGAAGCAAAACCATGGCAAGGATGGGTCACGTTCGCTGTCCGCGTATCACATGTGCGTAACACCGGGAAGTGGCGTCCAGCACGATTGGGAGTGGCAGCTCTCGTCCGGGCTCCGGGGCAGCTAGCCTAGGAGGAGTGTTTTTTGCCTCTGTTACACCCCCGAAGGAGCGCCCCGCCCGTGGCACCGAGTTCTGAATACAACGCCCGGCACCTTTCAGTTTTGGAAGGACTGGAGGCGGTCCGCAAACGTCCGGGCATGTACATCGGCTCCACCGACTCCCGCGGCCTCATGCACTGCCTGTGGGAGATCATCGACAACTCCGTGGACGAGGCGCTGGCAGGCTTCGGACACGACATCCAGATCATCCTCCATGCGGACAATTCGGTGGAAATCCACGACGACGGCCGCGGCATCCCCGTGGACCTGGAACCCAAGACCGGGCTCACCGGCGTCGAAGTTGTCTTCACCAAACTTCACGCAGGCGGAAAGTTCGGCGGTGGCTCCTACACGGCGTCCGGCGGTCTGCACGGCGTTGGCGCGTCGGTAGTGAACGCGCTCTCCGCCCGTCTGGACGTGCAGGTGGACCGCGGCGGCAAGACCTACCAGATGTCCTTCCGCCGGGGCGAGCCCGGACGGTTCAAGGACACCGGCTCGAAGCTCAGCCCGACGTCGGTCTTCGAACCGTTCGTCGAGAACTCGGTGCTCGACGTCGTCGGCAAGGCCAAGCGCGGCGTCACCGGTACCCGCATCCGCTACTGGGCAGACCGGCAGATCTTCACCCCGGACGCGAAGTTCGCCTACGAGGACTTGGCCGCGCGCGCCCGCCAAACGTCTTTCCTCGTTCCGGGCCTCAAGCTCACTGTCCGGGACGAGCGCCGGCTCCCCGGCACCCCCGGCGAGAGCGGCCCGCACCAGGAGGTCTTCCACCACGACGGCGGCATTTCCGAATTCGTCGACTTCCTCGCCGCGGATTCGGGCGTCACGGATATTTGGCGGCTCCATGGCGCGGGCAAGTTCAAGGAAACCGTTCCGGTCCTTGACGAAAACGGGCACAGCAAGATCGCTGAAGTGGAACGCGACTGTGAAGTGGACATAGCGCTGCGCTGGGGAATCGGCTACGAAACCACCATGCGGAGCTTCGTCAACATCATCGCCACGCCCAAGGGTGGCACGCACCAGGCCGGCTTTGAGCAGGCACTCCTGAAGACGTTCCGCAAGGCCGTCGAAACGAACGCGCGCAAGCTCAAAGCGGGCAACGACAAGATTGAAAAAGACGACGTCCTGGCTGGCCTCACGGCAGTGCTGACGGTCCGCTTGGCCGAGCCGCAATTCGAGGGCCAGACCAAGGAAATCCTGGGGACATCGGCTGTCAGGGCGATTGTTGCCAAGGTGGTCGAGGATGAGATCACCGCGCGCCTGAACTCGGCGAACCGCAACGACAAGGCCCAGTCCGCCCTGCTGCTCGAGAAAATCGTCAGCGAAATGAAGTCCCGTATCTCGGCCCGCGTCCACAAGGAAACGCAGCGCCGGAAGAATGCGCTGGAAACGTCGTCGATGCCCACCAAGCTGGCAGATTGCCGCACGGACGACGTCGGACGCTCTGAGCTGTTCATCGTGGAAGGTGACTCCGCCCTGGGCACCGCAAAGCTGGCGCGGTCCTCGGACTTCCAAGCGCTGTTGCCGATCCGTGGCAAGATCCTGAACGTGCAGAAAGCCTCGGTGGGGGACATGCTCTCCAACGCGGAGTGCGCAGCCCTCATCCAGGTGGTGGGTGCCGGCTCGGGCCGCAGCTTCGACATCGACGCCGCCCGCTACGGCAAGGTGATCCTGATGACCGATGCAGACGTCGACGGCGCGCACATCCGTACGCTGCTGCTCACCTTGTTCTTCCGGTACATGCGTCCGATGATCGACGAGGGCCGGGTATATGCGGCCGTCCCGCCGCTGCACCGTGTGGAAGTCATCAACGCCGGCCAGAAGGCCAACGAGATGATCTATACGTACTCGGAGGCCGAACTGCACGTCCTGCTGGCCAGGCTCGCCAAGGAGGGCAAGCGCTACAAGGAGCCGATCCAGCGCTACAAGGGCCTCGGCGAAATGGACGCCGAACAGCTCGCCGAGACCACGATGGATCCGCGCCACCGCACCCTCCGCAAAGTGGGGATCGAGAACGCGAAGATGGCGGAGGACACCTTCGACCTACTCATGGGATCGGACGTCGCCCCGCGCAAGGACTTCATTATTGCCGGCGCAGCGGACCTGGACCGGGAACGCATCGACGCCTGATCCGGTGGGCCTGCGTAGCCCGGCAGCCTGCTCAGTCCAATCCGGTTCAGCCCAGCAAACCCGGGACAATCAGCAAGCCTGTCGGCACAGCGAGCAACATGGCTGACGCCGCGAGGACCAGGGCGCGCTGGGCTGCCGGAAGCGGTGGCTTGGGTGAGAGCAGCCGGCTGACGCGCGACGCCGTCGTACGCGGTGAATCGGCACCGCCGGTGCCGCTCAAGGTGCTGCCTTCGGGGGAAGCGTCGTCGCTGCTTGTTCCGGGCGGGGCGAATTGCTCCACGGGACGGGCGGAACCGCTGGCCACGATCGCGATCGCCTTGATGAGTGTTCCTTTGCTTTCGGTGCGCAGGGCCACGTCATCGGCGAGCATTTCGATCAGGGAGTTGACCGCAACCTGGGCGAGCCGCGTGGTGGGGAACCAGGGGAGTGCCTGGCGCCACGCCGCGAAGGCCCACAAGAGAAGGTCATGGCGTTGCGAGAGGTGGGCATTCTCGTGGATGAGGACGGCCCGGAGCTCGGCAGGCTCGAGGGCAGCCATCAGGCCGTCGGACAGGACGGTCACCGACCGTGCGCCGCCGGGCAGGCAGTACGCAACGGGGGAGTCGTGGTTGATGACCACGGTGCCGGGGCCGTCGTCGGACGGTGAGGCCAGGAGTGCGAGGAGTTCGCGGTGCCTCCGCCGCTGCCGCTCGATCTTGACGTAGGTGAGCAGCAAGGTGAATACGAGATGGGCGCTCAACAGTGCCGCGGCGGACAAAGCGAACAAGTGCCAGAAGCCCAGTGCCGTGGTGGGCTCGTTGTGGAGCACCATGCCGGCCAGGGAACGCAGGCCCGCAATGAGGTTGTCGCCGATGGGCTCGAGCCCGTAGACGAGCATGGCGCCGATCATGGAGAGGCCACCGGCGAGTGCGATGGCCTGCCAGAGGACCATTGCCATGAAGGGTGCGCGTGACGGCCATTCGGCGCGCGACAAAAGGACAGGAACCGGCCAGGCCAGCACCAAAGCAAGGACCGCCAGAAAATATGAGGTCCAGAACATGGGGGCTTAGTTTTTGCCGAGCAGCTTGCGCAGCGTGGCGGCTTCACTTTCGCTTACGGAACCGATGAACCGGGCCAGCACGGCTTCGCGGTCCGGGGCGGAGCCAAGGGCCTCGTGCATGAGGTCCGCCGTGTGGTCCGCGCGGCTCGAAACAGCCTGGTAGCGGTGCGGGCGGGTGCCGCGTTCGCGCTCCACGAGGCCTTTCTTCTCGAGGCGGGACAAGACCGTCAGCACCGTGGTGACTGCGAGGTCCTTGCCCTGGTGTCCTGCAATACCATCCGTGGCGGCGGAATCCTGCGCCAGCAGATCACGGAGTTTGTTGGCTGTCGCAGCCTCCTGGCCCGCCCAAAGGAGATCCATGACCGCCCGTTCCAGTTCGCCAAGACTTGCCATCAACGCATCCCTACTTTCCGCACTTGCCTTGCCCGTTTTCGCGGGCTGTATGGAAGTGCGACGATCCAACATTCCTCCCTCAATCTACCCCTTTTCGGGCGGCGATTCTACGTGAGGTAGAACATGCGGCGCGGCGTGTCCTTGCGGCACTGTGACACCGCTGGAAGAGTGGTGAGCACATCGCAGGGGTTTGTTCTACACTGTGTAGAAGAAGTCGGTTCTACGCAACGTAGAAAATGGACGCCGCCAGAGGGCGGCGGAACAATAAGGACAGCCATGGACGCCTTGGAAATCGCACGCTGGCAATTTGGAATCACCACGGTCTACCACTTCATGATGGTGCCGTTGACCATCGGGCTGGGCCTCGTGGTGGCCGTCATCCAGACCCTCTGGTATCGCACCGGCAAGGTGGAATACCTGCGGATGACCAAGTTCTGGGGCAAGCTCTTCCTCATCAACTTCATCATGGGCGTGGCCACGGGCATCGTGCAGGAATTCCAATTCGGCATGGCGTGGAGCGAATACAGCCGGTTCGTCGGCGACGTGTTCGGTGCGCCCCTGGCCTTGGAAGCGCTTCTGGCGTTCTTCGTCGAATCGACCTTCCTGGGACTCTGGATCTTCGGCTGGAAGCAACTCAAGCGCGGCATCCACCTCGCGTGCCTCTGGATCGCCGTGATCGGCTCGGTCTTCTCGGCCTATTTCATCATCGTGGCCAACTCCTGGATGCAGCACCCCGTCGGCGTCACGATGGTCAACGGGCGTCCCGTCATGACCGACGCCTGGGCGGTCTTCACCGACAACACCGCCATGGTGGCCGTACCCCACACGCTCTTCGGCGCGCTGGCCGTCGCCGGTGCGTTCCTCCTGGGCATCGCCTGGTACCACCTCTGGCGCCGCCGCCACGATGGCATTGACACCGTAGGAGCCGATGGCCGGGCCGTAGCAGGCGAAGCCGTCATTCCCGGACGGGACAAGGCCGACTACAAGGTGTGGATCACCTCCCTGCGGATCGGCGCCGTCGTCGCCATGATCTCGTTCGCCGGCACCGCATTCACGGGCGACTTGCAAGGCAAGCTGATGTTCGAACAACAGCCCATGAAGATGGCCGCGGCCGAGGCCGCCTGCCACGATGGCACCGGATTCTCCGTGCTGAGCGTGGGCAACCTCGGGTCCAAGAGCTGCAACGACATTGTGGCCGTGATCGAGGTCCCCGGCATCCTTTCCTTCCTGGCCAAGGGTGATTTCAACACCGAAGTGAAGGGCGTCAACAGCCTCCTTGACGAATACAAGGCCAAGTACGGCACCCACCTGCCGGACAATCCCCTGTACGGCGATCGGGCAGGCCAAGACATCCAGTACGTACCCGTCATGGAAGTGACCTACTGGGGCTTCCGCATGATGATCGGCTTCGGCGGGATCGCTGCCTTTGCCGCGTTGCTCGCCCTGTGGGTGACCCGCAAGGGCATGGTCCCGCAATCCCGCTGGATCATGCGCCTGGCGGTCTTCGGCATCCTCGCTCCCTTCGGTGCAAACGCCGCCGGTTGGATCTTCACCGAAATGGGCCGGCAGCCGTTCGTCGTCGCGCCCAATCCGGACGCCAGCGGCGTCGACCAAGTGTTCATGTTCACGGCCGCGGCCGTCTCACCCGGCGTCTCCGCCGCCGAGCTCATCACCTCGCTGGTCGTGTTGGCCTCCATCTACGCGGTCCTGCTGGTGGTCGAGGTCCGGCTGCTGGTCAAATACGCCCGGGGCGGAGTGGTGTCCGCCATGCCGGAGCTTGCCGAAGCCCGCCAGGGCGAAAAGAAGGAAAAGAAGGACGACGACGGCGGGACGCCGGGTGCTCCGGGCCAGCCCGGTGACAGCGACGACGTCCTGGCATTCGCCTACTAGGAAGCAAAGGGATCTTTCGAATGGAACTGTTGCCTACCGTCTGGTTCGTGGCCATCGCCGTGCTGTGGACGGGTTACCTCTTCCTGGAGGGCTTCGACCTCGGCGTCGGAATGCTCATGAAGCTCTTCGCCCGGAACAACACCGACCGCCGGGTGCTGCTGAACACGATCGGCCCGGTGTGGGACGGGAACGAAGTGTGGCTGCTGACCGCGGCCGGTGCCACCTTCGCGGCTTTCCCGCTGTGGTATGCCTCGTTGTTTTCGGCGCTCTACTTGCCGCTGCTCATTGTCCTGGTGGCCCTGATCTTCCGGGCTGTGGCCTTCGAGTACCGGGGCAAAGTGGACACCGCGCGCTGGCGGACCGTCTGGGACTGGGCGATCGCCTTGGGCTCGTTCACGGCCGCGTTCGGCATCGGCGCTGCCCTCGCGCTGACCACCACCGGGCTGCCGATCGACTCGAACGGCGACCGCCAGGGCGGCCCCTTTGCCTGGTTCAGCGGATACGCGGTGCTGGGCGGATTCGCCGTGGTCGCGTTCGCCCTGGTGCATGCGCTCGCGTTCCTGGCACTGAAGACCGACGGCGAAGTGCGCCACCGGGCGCGCCGCTGGTTTGTGCGGCTCGCCCCGCTCGCATTGCTGCCGCTGCTGGCATGGATGGTCGCCGTGCAGCTGCTCAGCGGCAAGCCGTTGACGTGGATCCTGGTGGCCCTCGGAGTCCTTGCAGCGGCAGGCGCCTGGGTCCTCGCCCGCCGCGGCGCTGAGGGCAAGGCTTTCGGAGCCCTGGGTGCGTTCCTGGTGTGCGCCACTGCGTCCATCTTCGGTGCGGCGTTCCCCGTGGTCATCCCGTCCACCTTGAACCCTGCCTTCAACCTCACCATTTCCAACGCCTCGTCCTCCGCCTACACCCTGGGGCTGATGAGCATCGTGGCTGCCGTCGGCTTGCCCCTCGTCATCGCCTACCAGGCCTGGACCTATTGGGTGTTCCGCCGCCGCGTGAGCGCTGCACATATTCCCCCCGCACATGGTTTCCTCCCCGCCATCGCGGCAAAGGTGCTGGTGGGCCATGCGGCGCCGGGCGGACCAGCCGCCAAACACTCACCCCACGACGCCGGCGAGTAGCGGATGAAGCCCCAGCTGCCTGCCGGACCCGCCACCCGATCGGCTTTGTATTTCCTTGGCCTGCTGTCCTCACTCAAGGCCTTGTCCCTGGTACTGATTGCGCAGGCCATCGCGGGGATGCTGTCCGGACTTGCGGCAGGCGGCTTGGGGTGGCGCGAAGGACTCCTTTGGGGCGCCGCCGGCGCTGTCCTGCGCTCGCTGACAGTCTGGGGCCAGGGAGTCGCGGCGCGCCGCGCGGCCCTCGGGGTCAAGGAAGAGCTGCGGTCCCGGCTGCTCGGGCGGGCACTCGGCCCCGGGGCAGCGGGACGGGTCGGCGACGTGAACGACGGCGGCCTCGCCGTGCTTGCGACCCGGAGCCTTGATGCACTGGACAACTACTACACCCAGTTCCTTCCCGCGTTGGTCAATTGTGCCGCTTTGCCCTTGCTCCTCGGCGTACGGATCCTCTTCGCGGACTGGGTCAGCGCCGTGGTGGTGGTGCTGACCCTGCCGCTGGTCCCGCTCTTCATGGTCCTGATCGGCCGCCATACCGAGGACCGGGTGCGCGAAGCCCAATCCACGCTGCGGAGGCTCTCGGGGCACATTCTGGAGTTGGCCAAGGGACTTCCGGTGCTGGTTGGACTGGGTCGCGCGGGAGAACAACGCGCAGCCCTTGAGGACCTCTCCGAGGAATACCGCTCGCGCACCATGGGAACCCTGCGGACTGCCTTCCTGTCGGCTCTCGCCCTGGAACTCATAGCCACCATCTCCGTCGCCGTCGTGGCCGTCTTCATCGGGGTTCGACTCGTGGCCGGCGACATGGGTCTGGAAGCAGGCCTGCTGGCCCTCATCCTGGCCCCCGATTGCTATCTTCCCCTGCGCGAGCTGGGCACTGCCCACCACGCCAGCGACGACGGGCGTGAGGCTTTGGCTGCAGCCACCGCCGTGCTGGAGTCGCCGGCGGGACGCCCGCTGAATGACGGGCACGACGACGGCGCGCACGCCAGCAGCGGGGCGCCAGCCGGCGTCGTGGTCACCAGACTGACGGTGACGTACGCGGGAAGGACGGCTGCCGCCGTCGGGCCCATCGGCTTCAAGGCTCCGGCCGGGCAGATCACCGCCCTTGACGGCCGCAGCGGTTCCGGCAAGAGCACCATCGTAGGTGTCCTCGCCGGCACGATCGGCGACGGTCCGCTGGCAACCCTCGAAGGGTCCGTCACCGGACTGGAAGCCGGAGCGGTCGCTTGGGTTCCGCAGCATCCCGTCATGGTCGCCGGCACGGTGCTCGACGAGATCATCCTTTACCTGAACGGCGGCAACCAGGACTTCGCGCCGTCCGGCCCTGGATCCACGCCGGACGCTGATATCGCAAGGGCCATGCGTTGCCTGGAGCAGGCCGCCGCGGAGCACCTCGCGTTCAAACATCCTGCCGAGTTGAGCCCTGGCGAAGTGCGGCGGGTGGCCGTGGCCCGCGGCTTGGCGCGCCTCGACGCCGGTGCCACGGTCCTGCTGCTCGACGAACCCACCGCCCACCTCGACGCCGCGTCCGCGGACGCCATCCGTTCGGCGATCGCGGGGCTGCGGGGGGCCGCGACTGTCATCCTCGTGGCCCACGACGCCGCGACCCGGAAGCTGGCGGACAACGTAGTGAGCGTCGACGGCGGGACGAGCGACCGCGTGGCCGCGCAGGAACACTCCGGTCCCGTGGGCCTGGAATCCGCCGTGTCCGTGCCTCCTCCGCTCCGGGGCGACGCGACTCCGGGAACTACACCGGACGGGGGAATTGAACCCCGCACCGCCATCTCCACGCTCAAGGCCCTCGCACGGATCCTGGCGCCCGTCCGCTACAAGTTCGCCGTTGCCGTGCTGCTCGCGGCGCTCGCCGCCTTGTTTGCCGTGGCACTGTCCGGGCTGTCCGGCTGGCTCATCATCCGGGCCAGCGAGCAACCGCCCATCCTGTACTTGCTTGGAGCGATCGTGGGCGTCCGGTTCTTCGGGATAGGCCGGGCGGTGCTGAGGTACGCCGAACGGCTGGTCGTCCACGACACGGTCTTCGCCGCCATGACGAGGCTCCGGGGCGCGCTCTGGGCAACTCTCAGCGCCCGGGCGCTGTCCTTGCGGCGGCTCCTGCAGGGCGGCAATGTCCTTGGAGCTGTGGTGGACGACGTCGATACGCTGCGCGACGTTCTGCCGCGCGTCGTGCTTCCCCCGCTGTCAGCGCTCGCCGTCGCGGTGTCGGCGGTGGTCGCCTCGGCGCTGCTGGTTCCCGCCACCGTGCCGGCGGTTGCAGCGACCGCCGTGGTTGGGCTGGTCCTGGCTCCGGTTCTTGCCCTGACAGCGGACCGCAACGCGGCACGCGCCGAGCAGGAACTGCGCTCGCTCGTTCTGCGCGATGTTGCCGCGGCCCTCGACGCCCGCGCGGAGCTCAGCGCCAACGGCGTCGCCGGAGCAGTCCTGTCGTCCTTGACCCGGAAGGACAACGCAGCCACGGTGGCAGCACAGCGTTCCGCGTGGGCTGATGGAATCGGCCAGGGGCTGACCGTGCTTGCCTGCACCCTGGGAGCCCTGGGGGCTGGGATTTTGGCAGCACCTTCAGTGCAGGCCGGAACGGTCGCGCCGGCGGTGCTCGCCGTCGTCGTCCTTGTCCAGCTGGCCCTCGCGGAACCCTACGCGGCGGCAGTGTCCGCCGTGCGGCAGGGTCCGGCATTGGCCGCGGTACTGCGGCGGATTGCCCAGTCAGGTGCCTTCGATACGCCGGAGGTCGACGGCGGTGTGCTGACGCTGCCGGAACGACCCGACGGCTCTTCGGGGCTGCTGCTGGATGGCCTTGAAGCGTCCTGGCCCGGCAGCGCGCCTGTATTCGGAGGGCTCAGCGCCGAAGCGGTGCCCGGACGCTGGCTCGCGGTCACCGGACCCTCCGGCTCGGGGAAATCCACGCTGCTCTCCGTGCTGCTTGGCTTCCTGCCCGCATCATCCGGGAGGGCCTACATCGGCGGGAAGGCCGCGTGGTGTCCCCAGGAGGCCCATCTCTTCGACTCCACGATTCGAGGCAATTTGCTGCTCGCCCGCCCGGCCGGCCGCAAGCCTTCCGAAGCGGATATGTACAAGGCCTTGGGCGCCGTCGGGCTTTCCGGAGTGGTTTCCGGGCTTCCCGGTGGTCTCGATAGCCGCATTGGCCCCTCGGGTTCGTTCTTGAGCGGCGGCGAACGCCAACGGCTGGCCATGGCACGCACCCTCCTCACAGGAGCAGCTGTGCTGCTCCTGGACGAGCCGACCGCCCATCTCGACGCCGAGGCCGGGCGGCTCATGATGGCGGAGCTGCGCGCCGGGCTGAAGGACGTCACAGTGGTCCTCGTGACCCACAACCCGGCCGACATCGACGGGAAAGATTCCCGGCTTGATCTCGGCTCGCCGTCGGCGCTCCCGGAGCTGGTGCGCGGGAACTGGCCCGAAGTTACGTTTGTCCGAGCCGCCCGAGGGTAGCGTCCACAGACTCGACGATATTGTCCACGAGTTTCCGGGCGTCGTCCTCCCTGATGAGCGGCGTCGATTGGCCTGCCCACAGCGACATCAGGCCCGGGATTCCCTGTGCCGCCGCGGCGGGCCGGAACTTGCCGGTCAGCCAGTTCTGGATCGGGAACGGGGCATGCACGGAAGGATCGGCGAGCTCCGCGATGATCCTGTTGGGGATGCCGCGAGCCAAACGGCCGCTGAGGGCACGGGTCAGGACCGTGTGGGCGGCGCCGGGTCCGCGCATCGCGGCCAGGTGTGCGGGACTGATGGCTGACTGCCGCGTGGCCAGGAAGGCCGAACCGATCTGGACGGCGTCCGCGCCCAGCGCCAACGCGGCAGCGACTCCACGGCCATCCGAGATACCGCCGGCCGCGATGACCGGAACCGAGACGGCATCCACCACCTGGGGCACCAGGGCCATGGTCCCCACGAGCGAGTCCTCCGGGGCGCGCAGGAAGGAAACCCGGTGTCCGCCGGCCTCCATCCCCGTGGCGACGATGGCGTCCACGCCGCCGGCATCCAAGGCCACCGCTTCGTCAACAGTGGTCGCGGTACCGACCACCACAATGCCGTTCCGCCGGGCCTGTTCAATGACGGCCCCCGATGGAACACCGAATACGAAGCTCAGCACAGCCGGCCGGGCCTCGATGGCCGCTTGGATCTGTTCCTGCAGATCGGGCAGGTAGGCGTCCGGTTGCGCGGGTGGTTCCACGCCCACCAGCTCGAAGTACGGCCGGAGGATGTCCACGTAGGCGGCGAACTGACCGGGGTCCGCGGTTGGCGGCTCCTCGCCCTCGATGGGGAGCCAAAGATTCAGTGCGAACGGTTTCCCGGTGGCCTCCCTGAGGTCGCGGGCCGTGGCCGCAATCCGTTCCGCATCGTAGCCGTAGAGGCCGTACGAACCCAGCCCGCCGGCTTCGCTGACTGTGGCCGCCAGCTCCACCGATGACAGGCCGCCGAATGGTCCGAGGACAATGGGCAGATCAATGGTGAACAGGCGGGTTGCCCTCGTGTCTTTCCACGACATCGCGGCGCCTAGCCGTCCACGTCGTGCAGGTGATGGACGACATCGTGCAGGAAGTACTGGGCGAACGTCAGCACTGTGAACGTCGAGCCGT
This sequence comes from Arthrobacter sp. 01T428, assembly GCF_056398685.1. Classification (NCBI taxonomy): domain Bacteria; kingdom Bacillati; phylum Actinomycetota; class Actinomycetes; order Micrococcales; family Micrococcaceae; genus Arthrobacter; species Arthrobacter sp. 01T428. The sequence continues at coordinate 33,597 of NZ_JBFTPW010000007.1, forward strand.
TGCTGCGCACCCCCGTGCGGGGCCATTCGTCCTCGTGCACGGCAGCGAAGGAGTTGGCAATCTGGGTGCCCTCGGCGGCCAGCTGCCCAGCGACTTCGGCCGGATCCGCATTCGCGTAGTCGCCGTCGATCGCGGCCTTGTCCTGGTCCCAATTGGCGAAGCGGGCGTCGTCCTCCCGCAGCATCAAGTTCAGGCGCTGGTCGAAGAGGCTGAAGACATCCCGCACGTGGCAGGCATACTCCAGCGGTGACCACGTGTGTTCGTCCGGGCGGGTGGAGGCGTCCTCCCGGCGCAAAACGGCCCGCCAACGCGGCAGCATGTTCAGGACTGTCCCCGGGACGGTGGACGGCGTCACAGTGGCGGCGTCGAAGCCGCACTCGGGACAGGGCGTGGACAGGACCCAGGTCCAGTCCTTGTCATCGGGAATGATCGGCATGGCAGTAGTCTAGGGCCCGGATTCCTGATCCGGTCACACCGCACGTAGAGCGCCCTGTTCCAGCCCTGATCAGCCCGATCAGGAGTAAAGTTAGGTGCTGGGGAAGCCTGGAAAGTGAAACTGCCATGCTAAAGGATCTAAACGTCGCCGGCGTGCTCCCTGCCAGCGATATCGCCCGCGCACGCGACTTCTACCGCGACAAGCTAGGCCTCGAACCGGATAACCCGGAAGCCACAGACAACCTGATGTACAAGTGCGCCAACGGCACAGCCTTCCTGCTCTACGAGACGCCCAATGCCGGGACCGCGAAGAACACCCAGTTGGGATTCCAGAGCACGGACCTGGACCAGGACATGGCCGATCTCAGGGAACGCGGAGTGGTCTTCGAAGAGTACGACTTCCCGGGCCTGAAGACCGAAAACGGCGTAGCCACCATGCCGAGCGGAGAACGGGGAGCCTGGTTCCTCGATTCGGAAGGAAACATCCTCAGTATCGCCACGATGTAGCCCAGCGCGGCCGGGACGTACCCTTCAACGGCTACGTCCCGTCATTTCTCGCCGGCGTTTCCTTCTTCCCAAGCCATGCTCGCACCGATGGCATCCACGGGCTGGGAGAGGGGAACGCCGGAGCCGTCGCGGCGGCCGTGTTCTTGTGGGAGGGCACGGGCAACGCCGGCGCTGGATGACGCCTTCGCCGGACCATGGCCCGCCCACCCGAGCAGGAGTGTGTCTTCACCCTTGAGGAAACGGTGCGCCCGCACGCCTCCGGTCGCCCGGCCCTTGGCCGGGTACTCCTCGAACGGGGTGATCTTCGCCGTGCCCGGAGCGGTTCCCGGCAGCGCGCCGTTGCTGCCCGCAATCGTCACCACGACGGCGGCTGGATCATTGGCGCGCACCGTGCCGAAGTGGATGACGTCGTCGCCGACCCCCAGCTTGATTCCCGCCATGCCGCCGGCGGTACGGCCCTGCGGCCGAACGGCGGAGGCGCTGAAACGCAGGAGCTGCGCAAGCCGGGTCACGAAGACGAGGTCGACGTCGTCGTCCTGGGCGGGCTCCACGCCCACCACAGTGTCCTTGTCCTTGAGGGCAATGATTTCCCAGTCTTCGCGGTTTAGCGGGTAGTCAGGCTGGACGCGCTTGACGACGCCCTGGGCCGTACCGATGGCCAACACCGCATCCAGCGGCACGAACGCCACGAGCGATTCGCCCTTGAGCAGGGTGATGAAGTCTTTTGCCGCGACGCCCCCGGCAAGGTTGGGCAGGACGGACATTGCCGGCAGTGCCGGCATGTCCATGACCTGTACCCGCAGCATGCGGCCCTGCGAGGTGACCGCGCCGATCTCGCCGCGTGCGGTTGTCTTGACCACGGAGCGGTAGACATCATGCTTGCTCCGCGGGCCGGATTCGGCCAACGGCTCCTGATTGGAGGTCCGTGCGATCTGGCCGGAGGCGCTCAGGAGGGCCCAGCAAGGGTCATCGGGGATTTCGAGCGGGAGCGCGGCGGCCTTGCCCTTGCCGGCCGGGACGGCTGCTGCGAGGGCGGCGGCGACGGTGGGGGAGACAGCCTCGGATTCAAGGAGGACCGTGCGTCTCGGGGTACCGTACTTCTCGGCCACTTCGGCCAACTCTCCGGACACCAGCTCGCGCAGGAGCACGTCGGATGCCAGGATCGCCTCGAGCTCGGCGATCTCGCGCCGCAGTTCTTCCTGCTCCTTCTCGAGTTCGATGCGCGAGTACTTGGTCAGTTGGCGCAGGCGGAGTTCCAGGATGTAGTTGGCCTGGATCTCTGACAGGTCGTAGATGGACATCAGCCGTTCGCGGGCAGCCGATGCCTCGTCCGAGGAGCGGATGATCTGGATAACCTCGTCGATGTCGACGATCGCGATCAACAGGCCCTCCACCAGGTGGAGGCGGTCCTTTTTCTTTCCCAAGCGGAAGGCTGTGCGACGGCGCACGACGGACAGGCGGTGGCCGACGTACACCTGCAGGAGCTGGAGTAAGCCCAAGGTCTGCGGCTGCCCATCCACCAAGGTCACGTTGTTGATGCCGAAGGAGTCTTCCATCGGCGTGAACCGGTAGAGCTGCTGCAGCACGGCGTTGGGGTTGAAGCCGTTCTTGATCTCGATCACGAGCCGCAGTCCGTGCTTGCGGTCAGTGAGGTCCATGACGTCGCTGATGCCGCTCAGCTTCTTGGCGTTGACGGCATCCTTGATCTTTTCAATGACCTTCTCCGGACCCACCATGTAGGGGAGCTCGGTCACCACGAGGCCGGTGCGGCGCGCCGTGAGCTGCTCGATCTCCACCTTGGCGCGGGTCTTGAATGAACCGCGTCCCGTGGCGTAGGCGTCACGGATTCCGTCCAGGCCCACGATCCGGCCGCCGGTGGGCAAATCCGGGCCGGGCACGAACCGCATGACATCTTCCAGCGTGGCATCCGGGTTGGCGATGAGGTGCCGGGCGGCCGCGATGACTTCCACGAGGTTGTGGGGTGCCATGTTGGTGGCCATGCCGACGGCGATGCCCGTAGTGCCGTTGACCAGCAGATTGGGGAAGGCGGCCGGGAGCACGTCCGGCTGGGTGAGCTGGTTGTCGTAGTTGGGGACGAAGTCCACCACGTCTTCGTCGAGGTTCTCGGTCATCGTCATCGCAGCCGCGGCGAGCCGGGCTTCCGTGTAGCGCGGTGCTGCCGGGCCGTCGTCGAGCGAACCGAAGTTTCCGTGCCCGTCGATCAGGGGCAAGCGCAGCGAGAAGTCCTGTGCCATGCGGACCATGGCGTCATAGATGGCCGCATCACCGTGGGGGTGCAGCTTTCCCATGACTTCGCCCACCACGCGGGCACTCTTCACATGGCCGCGGTCCGGGCGCAGGCCCATGTCGCTCATCATGTACAAGATGCGCCGCTGAACGGGTTTGAGGCCGTCGCGCGCATCGGGGAGCGCACGGGAATAGATCACCGAATACGCGTACTCCAGGAAGGAGCCTTCCATTTCGGAAGTGACGTCGATATCGATGATGTTCTCGGTGAAGTCCCCGTCGACAGCGGCCGAGGCCGCGTTTGAGCGGGAGGGACTTTGGCTTCGTGCCATGGAGTCGGTGGATCCTTAAACGTGTACTGCGGAAGACTTGGCTAGGCTAAGCCTATGGTGGATCAGCCGGGCGCCGGCGTATATCCGGAATATTGGGAGGCCGATGTCGTGCTTCGCGACGGCGGAACGGCCCACTTGAGACCAATCTCACCCGAAGATGCCGGCGCCCTCCAAGCCTTCCATACGGCGCAGTCCGAGACGTCCATCTACATGCGGTTCTTCTCGTTCAAGCCGAGGCTCTCCAGCAAGGAACTGCACCGCTTCACAGAGGTGGACCACAAGGACCGGGTGGCGTTTGTCATCACCATCGGCGGAGAGATCGTCGGCGTCGGCCGCTACGATCGGCTCGATGACCCCACGGAGGCCGAAGTGGCCTTCAATATTTCCGATGTCCAGCAGGGCCGGGGCATCGGCTCCATCCTGCTCGAACACTTGGCCGCGGCCGCGCGGGAGAACGGCATCCGCCGCTTCACGGCCGAGGTCCTGCCGGAGAACCGCAAAATGCTGCGGGTCTTCGCCGATGCCGGCTATGAGCTTGCGCGCAAATTCGACGACGGCGTCGTCAGCGTTGAATTCAACATCGACCCCACCGCAAAATCCCTCGCCGTCATGGAATCGCGGGAACACCGCGCCGAGGCCCGCAGCGTGCGGGACTTGCTTGCGCCGTCGTCGATCGCGGTGGTGGGCGCCAGCCGCCGGTGGGGGACCGTCGGGCACCAGTTGCTTGAGCACATCCTGGATGGTGGATTCACCGGTGCGGTCTATGCGGTCAACCCTGAAGCCTTCGAGGTGGGCGGCATGAAGTCGTTCGCCCGGATCGGCGAAGTCCCCGGGCCGGTGCAGCTCGCCATCGTCGCTGTGCCTAACGAGGAAGTGCCGAAGGTCGTGGACGAGTGCGGGGCGGCCGGGGTCAAAGGCCTCGTGGTCGCCACAGCAGGGTACGCGGACGACGGCGAGCGGGGGCTGCGGAGGCAACGTGAGCTCGTGCGCCAGGCGAGGTCCTATGGGATGCGCGTGATCGGCCCCGAGTCCTTGGGGATCGTGAACACGAACCCGGAGGTTTCCCTCAACGCCTCCATGGCCCCGCACCTGCCCCGGCGCGGGGGACTGGGGCTGTTTTCGCAATCCGCGGCCATCGGGGTCTCCGTCTACGCGGCAGCGAGCCGCCGGGGCCTGGGCCTTTCCTCGTTCTTGTCTGCCGGCAACCGCGCCGATGTCTCCGGCAACGACGTCATGCAGTTCTGGGAAGACGATCCCGATACTGTCGCCGTCGGGCTCTATTTGGAGTCGATCGGCAATCCGCGCAAGTTCTCCCGCCTGGCCCGCCGATTGTCGCGGAGCAAGCCGGTCATCGTCGCCAAATCGGATGTGACGGGGCTTCGGCTTCCGCCGGGGCACGTGGTGAGGACCACACTGGCGCCTGCGGCCGCCCTGGACGCGATGATGCGCCAAGCCGGCGTCATCGCCGTCGAAACCATCGAACAGCTCATGGACGTGGCGCAGATCGTGTCCAGCCAGCCCCTGCCCAAGGGCCCGGCGCTCGCCGTCTACAGCAATTCCGCGGCCTTCGGCAAGGTCGTGGCGGACAACGCGGCGCCCCAGGGGCTCGTCGTCGACAGGATCGTCACCGACGTAGATCTGGACGCGGGGATGTCCGCATCGCGGGACGGGCTGCGGCGCAGCCTCCGGAAGAATCTTGCAGACGATTCCGTGCATGCGGTAGTGGCGGCCATGGTGCCGTCCCGCAGCCTCACGATGGAAGCGATCGCGGGAGTGCTCGCTGAATGCGCGGCGGAGGCCGGAAAGCCCGTCGTGGCGGCATTCACCGGGATCCTCGACACTTCCGTGCAACTGGACGGATTACTCGCCCCAAACGGGGAGTCCGGACCTTCCCTTCCTTGCTACTCCAGCGCGGGCAGCGCAGTGGCGGCCTTGGCGGCTGTGGTCCGTTACGCGAAGTGGCTGGACCGGGACCAAGGCATGTTCATCGAGCCTCCTGGTTGCGACCGCGAAGGTACCCGCGAACACATCGAGCGGCTCCTGTCTGCTGTCGCGGGGGAGCAATTGGTACGGCTCGACGGCGGCGAATCGGCCGCGCTTCTGTCCCGCTACGGAATCCCCGTGGTGCCGTCGGCTGTGTTCGAGAGCGACGACGAAGCGGTAGACGCCGCCGAACGGCTCGGCTGGCCCGTGGTGCTCAAGACCACGGATCCCGCCCTCCGGCACCGCCTGGACCTGGGAGGCGTGCGTCTCGACATCGAGGATGCGGACTCGCTTCGGCGCAACATCGCGCAGATGCGTCGCGCACTAGAGCCCTACGGTTCATCGGCCATAGAGGTGCAGACCATGGTTCCAGTGGGACAGGCGTGCACCTTCCGGGCCATCGAGGATCCGCTCCTGGGGCCCGTGGTCTCTTTCGGTTTGGCGGGAGACGCCGTGAACCTCCTGGACGATTGGGCGCACCGGGTACCTCCCTTATCCACGACTGATCTCCACGACTTCATCAGGGCACCCCGGGCTTCCCTGAAACTGTTCGGCTACCAAGGGCTGCCGGCCGTGGACGTGGCCGCCCTCGAAGACCTCGGAGCACGGCTGGTCCGGCTCAAGGATGAACACCCCGAAATCGCGCTCGTGGAGTTCAATCCCGTCCTGGCCGGGACCCGGGGCGCGAAAATCCTTGCCGCCGAGGTGTGGATCGGGAACGCCGCACAGCGCACAGACAGTGCCCGCCGTGCGATGCTCAGCTGAGCTGGCAGTTGACCGCCGGAGGGCCGGACGGTTATGAAGTCCCCAGCCGATCTGTGAAAATGGGGGTATGAGCTCGAAGTCCCCGACGCCTCCGTCCGGTCCGGCTACCACCGGGCACCATGCAACACACAACCACAGCTCGCAGGGGCAGAGCCTGGACCAGGCACTTCAACGGGCAGGCTTCTATCCTGTCCTGGTTGCCGATGTTGTGGCCGACGCCTTGGACGGGCGCGACTGCCTTGCGCATCTGGTGCATTTGGAAACACATTTCGACCGTGCCGAGGTCCGGCGGCACATCACGGTCCTCGTCCTCACCGAGGACATGCTGGTGATCACCCACGTCGACGACCAGCAGCTCGACGAAGCCGGGGAGCAGATCGTCGCCCAGATTTCCACCGAGTCCGTCCCCGTGGCACAGATCCGCTCGGTCGTCCTCAGCTACATGTATGCGCAGCCGCAGAACTACACTCCCAGCGACCCCGTCAGGGAGCTGACCCTCTCCATTGCCTGGTCCGGAGGCCAGCGGCTGGACGTGGGACCCGCCAGCTGCGGCGATCCCCAGTGCGAAGCCGACCACGGATACACGGGCACCATCTCCCAGGAGGACATCGTGCTGCGGATCAGCTCCGAGGCTGACGGACCCCGGGCCGTTCAGGACGCGAAGGTCTTTGCCCGCGCGCTGCGGGCCGTGAATACGGGCGCGCCCGGGCCCTCGGTTCACGCAAGTACCATCTCCGGTCCGCGACTCCGCTCCGGCGTCTTCGGCAACAGGCTGAGCCGCGGGCACCAGCGCTGATGGCGACGTCGGAACCCGTCGCCCAGGACACCGTCCCCGTTACCGGCGCCATCCCCGAGCTTCCCGGCGCGCCGCTGTATGGCAGCAAATCGATCGCCGAGGTTTTCACGAGCGCCGCGGCGAGCATGGGCCTGCCCGGCTTCGACAACAAACTGCACTTGCCCGCATCGCAACGCGTGTGCGTTGTTCTCGCCGATGGCCTGGGGCGCAATCTCCTGAAACAGAAGGCCGCGCACACCCCGTTTCTGAGGTCGATTGCGAATTCGGGACAGGGTGCCGTCCCGGTGTGGCTTGATTCGGCTTTTCCTTCCACCACGGCATCGTCCTTGGCCAGCCTTGGAACCGGCCGCACGCCCGGTGAACACGGCATGGTGGGCTATGACGTCCTGGATCCTGCCCAGGACAAGGTAGTCAACTTGCTCGGCAATTGGGACGCTGGTGTCGACCCCTTGCGTTGGCAGCCGTTCCCGACAATCTTCGAACGGGTGGCCGCTGACGCCGACGTCGTCACCGTGAGCCTGCCCCAGTTCGGGGCGTCGCCGATGACCCGCGCGGCGCTCCGGGGAAGCCGGTTCGTGGGCGGCACCTCGCTCCATGCCCGGACGGCAATGGCGGGGGAGGAAATGGCTGCGGGAACCCCCTCCCTCATGTACTTCTACGTCAACGAGCTGGACAAAGCCGGACACCGCTACGGCTGTCAGTCCGATCGCTGGGAGCACCAGCTCGAGGAAATCGATTCGACGGTCAAGAGGCTCTCTGCCTCACTGCCGGCGGGGACAACCATCCTGCTCACGGGCGACCATGGAATGCTCGACGTTCCCGAGTCTCAGCGCATCGACTATTCCGCCGATCCTGCCCTTATCGCAGGGGTGCGGCACACAGCGGGCGAGCCACGCATGGTCCACCTGTACCTCGAACCCGACGCCCGGGAGCTTCACCGGGACGCCCTGCTGGATGCCTGGCGCGCCCGCTTCGGCGACCGGATCTGGGCCTTCACGCGCGGGCAGGCCCTTGAAGCAGGACTCTTCGGGGTCCTTCGGCCGGAGGTTTCCCCCCGGATCGGGGATGTCATGATCGCGGCCCGGGACACCTTGGCGCTCTACGACGTCCGCCGCGTCCGTCCGACTGCCTTGGAGGTGGTGGGGCAACATGGTTCGCTGACCAAGGCGGAGCGTGAAGTTCCCTTGCTATGCTTCCAAGCCGGAGGTCCCAAGGGCCGCCGTGGCTGAACTCATTTTCTTCTCCGGAACCATGGACTGCGGCAAGTCCACCCTTGCCTTGCAGATGGATTACAACCACCGTGCCCGCGGCCGGGGCGGGGTCCGGTTCAGTTGCAACGACCGCGCCGGCGGATCCGTCATCTCCAGCCGTCTCGGGCTCCAGACGGACGCAGTGGAAGTCATTGACACCACCGATTTCTGGGACGAAGTTGTCCGACGCCGGACCACGGGCCTCAAGGTGGACTACCTGATCTGTGACGAAGCCCAGTTCTACTCACCCGTGCAAGTGGAACAGCTGGCGCGCGTGGTTGACGAGATGGGCGTAGACGTGTTCGCTTTCGGAATCACGTCCGACTTCCGCACCCGGCTGTTCCCCGGATCCCAGCGTTTCGTCGAGCTCGCGGACAGGGTCCAAGTCCTGCAAGTGGAAGCGCTTTGCTGGTGCGGCCGCCGGGCGACACACAATGCGCGGACCGTGGACGGCATCATGGTGGTTGAAGGCGAGCAAGTCGTGGTGGGAGACGTTGCCAGGGAGGCCGGACAAGCGGAGGTCACCCCGGAGCAAATCGACGCGTCGCACCCGGTTGTCGGGTACGAGACCCTATGCCGAAGGCACTACATGCGCCGGGTCACCGCTCATGGAGCCAATCTCATGGCGAGCCGGGATCAGTTGCTGCCGTTCGACGTCGACGCTTGCCTTTGGCACGGCGCCGGCTGAAGCCGCAACGAATTGAACGCTGCCTAGTCTCCGCGCGTCCCGAAGACGATTTCATCCCAGCTCGGAATGCTGGAGCGCTTGGGCCGTGACGGCTGGCGCTCGGCCGCTCCCGCGTCGGAAGTTTCTTCATCCTTCTGCCCGGAACGGGTGGGCTTCGGCTCTTCGCGATCCCGCCGGGGAGCGCCGCCGAGCAATTCGTCCAAGCCCGCCCGCGGCGATGCTGCTCCCGGGGTTCGCGCCTCGTCCTGGCCGGTCTGACCGTCGTGATCGTTCCTGCCGCGCAACATGGTCACGGGGCGCAGCGGACCGGGGATCACCGTGATTTCACGGGTGTCCGTGCTGACGCCGTCGTGAAGGTGGAGGGAATCGTCTTCCTTGTCGTCATGCTTCGGGGCCAGGCTCAGCCGCGACAGCATGGATGCACGCGCGTCACGGCGGCTGGGGGCCGGCCCGGATTCAGGCTGCTGGACCGTTGCCGTATCGGCCGGCTCTTTGTCAGCTGCGTCGCTGTCCGCACGTTCGTCGTCGACGTCGCCAGGACGTGGATGCGCAGCCGGAACGCCGCTGCTCAGAAGCAGCGCCAACGCGTCGTCACTGTCTTCGTCAAGTCCCAGCCTCTGTCCGCGACGCGAGCGCAACATGTCAAGGAGCCCATCGGCTTCCTTCGTGGCAGCGGCGGCAGCCGCGCGTGCGGCGGTCCCGGCATCGGCCTCAAAGTCAAAGGGCCGGTCGGAGACGGCCGCGAGCCGCCGCGCCGGTACGGGCCCATCAAGTGGTTCCAGTTCGCTGAGCTGCTGGGCCCAGCGGTTGGCGTTCTGGATGGATTTGCGGGCGGGATGGAACGTCCACATCGCGGGCGGTTCTTCGCCGATGCTCTCCAGGCTGCCTGGCTTGGTTTCGAAGCGTGCGACGACGGTCCACGTGCCATCGGTCCGGCGCCAGGAATCCCATTCCACGCTAGAGGAATCGATTCCGTGGGCCGTGAGCCGGTGTGCGACCATTTCGCCCAGGCTTGCGGGTTCATCGCCGAACGCTGCGCGGTAGGCGTCCTGGCCGGGGGCAGGGGCAGCGACTTCGACTTTGCGTGCCTGCTGGGCGATGTACTCGCGCTCTGCAAGCACAGGGCCCTCATACCGCTGCACGTTGGCGAGCGGCATCCCGGACAGCTCCGCCACTTCCGCGGCCGTAGCGCCGCTGCGGATGCGTGACTGAATGTCACGGGGGGACATGGCGACGGGCGTGATCGAGGAACGTGCGGCCACCTGGGCAGGTGTCCGGCTCGCTGCAACCCGCAACGCCTCATCAATCGGAAGCTGGAACATCTCGCCGCCGGTACCGCTCAACAGGAGATGTCCGCCGTCGTCGTGGACGCCAACCAGCCGTAGATCCCGCATAAAATCCTCCACCATGGCCTATCTGACATTCGAAACTCTGCCACCCGGTACGGCCTTTTCCTACTAGGACAAAGGGCGCGCCGCGATATTCCGCGATTTCCGGCATTCCGTGCGCAGGCGATCGGCACCGGGGTATGGACATTCGAGACATCCGGGAGGACAATCTGCCCGATATCGGGCACAAAAATGCGGCCCGCTGCGTTACATCCTTAGACCGGGCGAGGTTCCGGTCTACAGGATCGCAAGCCCTGCGTGACGTGCACGGGAGAACGAAGAAGGGACCATGGCAACGGACTACGACGCCCCTCGGAAGACCGAAGAAGACACCGAGGACTCGATCGAGGAACTCAAGTCGCATCGCACCGAGAAACAGTCGTCATCGGCTGTTGACATCGATGAGACTGACCTCGCGGACGCCTACGAGCTCCCCGGGGCGGACTTGTCCGGCGAAGAGCTGCTGGTCCGCGTCCTGCCTCCGCAACCGGACGAATTTACGTGCTTCAATTGCTTCCTCGTCAAACACCGCTCCCAGATTGCGCGGGAGAAGGACGGGCACCTTTATTGCAAGGAATGCGAAAGCTAGCCTCGTGAAGACTGCGTGGACAGCGCTGCCAGAAGTTCTTCGGGGCGGCGCGTGGACGTCAACCAGTACGGGGTGCGGTCCGCCGGGTCGGTGATTTCAATACGCACCACGGGATCGATCCAGCCCCGGAGGCACAGGAACGCCAGTCCGTGGAGACGGGTTCCGCGCTCCGCGGTGGCCTCGTCCTTGTGGTACGCGGTGACGGCGCCGACAAACTCGCGCTGGATAGTAGCGCGTCCCACTTGGACGGTGTCCCGGTCAACCACAATCGCCGGGGTGGACAACACCAGCATGGTGGTCATGATCGCAAAGAGGACCAGCGCGGCGATAAGCCCCGCGGTGATGCTGATCGGCGCGAACATCAAGATGCCCGCGGCGGACAAGCCGACCACCACAATCCAAATCCAGGGGGAGGGCCAGAGCTTTTCCGTAAACAGGACGCCCGTTCCACTCGAGGAATGGTGCGGCGCGGGTACGGAAGCAGTCGATTCAGGCATACCACCAGCTTATCGGGACTGTGCCCCCGGGAATTAACGCCCCTCATGCCCTGCGGCCGGCGTGCGGCCGCAACCGGGGAAGCACTCCGTGGGCGATAGAATGTGTGACTGTGAGCCACGAGACAGCAGTAGCCAGCCCAGCAGACACCTCCGCCGAATACGGCGCGCCGACCCTTCAGGTCCAACTGAAAATGCTCGACGCCGGATTGGAAGCGCCGTCCTACGCCCACCCCGGTGACGCCGGGGCGGACCTTCGGGCCCGCGCGGACGTATCGCTTGCGCCGGGTGAGCGGAAGCTTGTTCCCACGGGCGTCTCAATCGCACTGCCGAACGGCTTTGTCGCGCTGATCCACCCCCGGTCAGGGCTGGCAACCAAGCACGGACTCACGGTGGTGAACGCTCCCGGGACGGTTGATGCCGGCTACCGAGGTGAAATTTCCGTGACGCTTTTGAATACCGACCAAAACCACGCAATCGAACTCAAGCGCGGCGATAGAATTGCTCAAATGGTGATCCAGCGCGTCGAGTATGCGCAGTTCGTATCCGTGGAGGAGTTGTCCGACACCTCGCGCGGCACCGGCGGCTTTGGATCCACCGGAGGCTTCGCGCCGGCCGTGAGCTAGCAACAACCCTCGACAATCGGCGCCGCACGGAGCTGATTGCCATGCTGCCCGCGAGTTGATGGGCAGTCTGCGGTTTACTGGGGATAGACCACTACTAAGGAGACAACCCGATGCTTTTTGGGCGCGGAAAGAAGTCCAAGGCTGAGCAGCCGAAAGACAACGGTACTGAGCAGGCCAATGCCGCGACGACGCAGCAGGACGCCGGCACGGTAGCCAGTGGAGCCGCCAAGGGCGACTTCCGCCTGTCCAAGGGGCCATTGGATGCCAGCGAAATAGAGAGCCAGGATGGCTACGTGGATCTTGGCGCCTTGCTGATCGAGCCTTCCGATGGCCTTCAATTGCGCCTCGAAGTAGAAGAAGCAACCCAGCGGGTAGTGGCCGTCACCATGGACCTCGATGGCTCGAGCCTCCAGCTCCAAGCATTTGCCGCGCCACGCTCCGAAGGGCTGTGGGACGAGATCCGCGAACAAATCGGCCAGTCCGTATCCAGCCAAGGAGGCGAAGTCGAGGAGATCGTCGGCACCTTCGGCACGGAACTCATCGCCAAGCTTCCCACCGAATCCGCCGACGGCGGCCGTGGCTTCCGGGCCGCCCGGTTCATGGGCGTGGACGGACCCCGCTGGTTCCTCCGTGGCGTCATCGGCGGCAACGCGGCCTTGGACAGGAAAGCGGCCGAAGGACTGGAGAACCTCTTCCGCAAGGTTGTGGTCATTCGCGGAGACAACCCCATGCCGCCCCGCGAGCTGCTTCAGCTGAAGCTTCCCAAGGATGCTGTGGCCTCCGGCCAGCACGGCGCTCCCCATGAAACGCCGGAGCTTCAGCGGCCGGAACGCGGCCCGGAGATCACCCAGATTGGCTGACAAAGCGGCGCGTGCCGCTGCCGCCCATGGCAGCTCGGCGTCCCTGCCCCTCACTGAACTCCCTGTCCGGGGCAGGGTCGACTGCACGGGTTTCATCGAGTCGGTCACCTACCAGCCCGCCAATGAGCAAGCACACTTCTCGGCTATCGTCGTCGACCGGATTGCGCATAGGGGCGACACCGGTCCGTTGACCCGACTCCGCGTCATCTGGCTCGGGCGCCGCAAGGTGCCCGGTATTGAACCAGGGACGGTCCTGCGGCTCGAGGGCATGGTCACGCCGAAAGACGGGATGCCCACAATGTTCAATCCGCGCTACGAAATCCTCTCCCGGCAGGAGCACCAATGACCGTCGCCAATGGATCCGGCCCCCACGAAAAACCAGCGGAGGAGGAGCCCGGCTCGGCCGAGGAGGCCAGGCAGGGCGCCCAGGGGCCGAGCATTGCGGACATTGCCGCCGGCTACGCCGAGAAAGCCGGACTCCAACGCAACAGCCACGGGCACGTGGATATCCTCAAATCCGCCGGGGGTGTCCAGGGCATAGCCGAGAGCATCGTGCCAGGCCTCGTCTTCCTGATCGCTTTCATGGTCACCCGCGACCTTCCGGCGTCCCTGATCGCCTCCCTCGCGGCGGCAGCCGTCTTCACCGTAGTCCGGCTTGTCCAACGGCGCCCGTTGACCCAGGCGCTTGCGGGGATCGCCGGCGTCGCCATCTCCGCTTGGCTCGCGAACACCACCGGCAAGGCCGAGGATTTCTACGTCCTGGGCTTCTATACGAATATCGCCTACATCGCCGGAATGGTGCTGTCGATCCTGCTCAAGTGGCCGATCGCCGGCCTGCTTTTCGGATTCGTCCGCAACGAGGGCTTCGAATGGCGGAAGAACCCGGAGCGCCTGCGGGCCTACGCCATCGGCACGTGGGTAGTCATTGCCGTCCTGGCACTACGGCTGGTGGTCCAGGTGCCCCTGTATTTCATGGGCGAACCCGGCCTTGCCGCGCTCGCTACCATGAGGCTGATCATGGGCGCTCCGCTATACATCCTTGGGCTCTGGATTGCCTGGCTTCTGACCCGGCCGGTGCCGGGCCAGAAGCCGGATCGTGATCCTCAGCCGTCGAAGCCGTCGTCGTCGGACTGATCCGAAAACTCTTCTTCGACGTCAACTGAGCCGTGGTCCGCGGCGGACGGGGAAAGCAGCCCCCTGAGGCCGTCCTCAGCCGCAATGGTGGTGACGAAGAACAGCTCGTCGCCGCCGTCGATCACGTCGTCGCGGCTCGGCGTGATGGGCGCATGGTCCCGAAGGATCGCCACTAGGGTGGCGTCTTCGGGCCATTCGATGCCGCCCACGGTGCTGCCGATGATGTGCGAGTCGTGGGGAACGGTGAATTCCACGAGTGAGGAGACGCCCGTCTGCAAGGTCAGCAAGCGGACAAGGTCACCGATTTCCACGGCTTCTTCCACGAGCGCCGTCATGAGCTGCGGGGTGTTGACTGCGACGTCGACGCCCCAGGAATCGTTGAACATCCAGTCGTTCTTGGGATTGTTGACCCGGCCAACCGTGCGGCCCACACCGAATTCGGTCTTGGCCAGCAAGGACACCACGAGGTTGACTTTGTCGTCGCCGGTCGCGGACACGACGACGTCGGCCCCTTCCAGCTTCGCTTCCTGCAGCGTGCTCAATTCGCACGCGTCGCCCACGAGCCAGCGCGCCCCGCGGAGCCCGCTGCGACCGATGACCTCCGGTTTGAGGTCGATCAGCATGATCTCGTGTTTGTGGGCGAGCAATTCACGCGCGATCGATGAACCGACGCTGCCCGCGCCGACAATAACGACTTTCACTCAGACTCCTTGGCAGGTGCGCTGGAAAGGATGCGCGCCACCTCGGCGCTGCGGTCCAGATTCAACATGGCGTGCACGGTGTCGCCCTCCTGGTACGCCGTTCCGGCCTGGGGCAGGACGCCCTCTCCAAAACGGGTGAGGAAAGCGACACGGATTCCGGATGCTGCTTCGATGGCAGTCAGCGGGTGCCCGATCCAGCCTTGGTCGAGGTCCACTTCGGACAAAACCAACCGGCCCGAGGGTTCGCGGTAGTCGCCCGCCAAGTGTTGCTCGGGCAGGATCCGGCGCAGGACCTGGTCCGCGCTCCAGCGAACGGCGGCTACCGTGGGGATGCCCAGGCGCTGGTAGATTTCGGCGCGGCCGGGATCGTAGATGCGGGCAACAACATGCGAAACATGGAAAGTCTCACGGGCTACCCGGGTGGCGAGGATATTGGAGTTGTCACCGCTGGAGACGGCGGCGAAGGCGTACGCTTCCTCGCAACCTGCCTGCTTGAGGGTGTCCCGGTCGAAGCCGACGCCGGTGACTTTCCTGCCGGTGAACCCGCTGCGCAGGCGGCGGAAAGCACGGTCGTCCTGGTCGATGATTGCCACCGAATGGCCGGCGTCTTCCAAGGTGTGCGCCAACGTTGCGCCAACTCGTCCGCAACCCATGATCACAAAGTGAGCCACGGTTTCTCCTTCACTCTTATGCATGCCGCTCGGTAAGACTCTACCGGGGCAAGTCGCGGAAGCCAGTCCGCCGTCATGACATCGCGTTCGATTCAGAGTAGCTTTGCGGAGTGCTGACAATTCTCAACGCCGCGAAGCGGGTGTTGGTGGGGCGGCCGTTCCGGAACGACCGCCTGGCCCACACCCTGCTTCCCAAGCGCATTGCCCTGCCGATTTTCGCCTCGGACGCCCTGTCCTCCGTGGCGTACGCCCCTGACGAAATCCTGCTGACGCTGGCCCTCGCGGGCGTGAGTGCCGTGGCTATTTCGCCGCTCGTAGGCCTCGCGGTCATGGTGGTCTTGCTCACGGTTGTTGCCTCGTACCGGCAGAACGTCCACGCCTACCCTTCCGGTGGCGGCGACTACGAAATCGCCAACGTCAACCTGGGGAAGTTCGCTGGCCTGACCGTCGCCGCCGCGTTGCTGGTGGACTACGTCCTCACCGTCGCCGTGTCGATGTCCTCCGCCGCGGCGTACCTGACCACGGCGATCCCCTCGCTGCACGGGCAGCAGGCGCTCATCGCCACAGTCGGCGTCATCGTCCTGGCACTCGTCAACCTGCGCGGAATCAAGGAAGCGGGCAGTGTCTTCGCGGTTCCCACCTACATCTTCATGTTCTCCATCTTGGGCATGACGGCCGTCGGTATCTTCCAGGCGGCCACGGGCCAACTCGGCCAGGCTCCCTCGGCAGCCTTCACCATCGTCCCGCAAGAGGGATTCGACCAGGGACTCGTGGGCCTGGCAGGTGCGTTCCTGCTGCTGCGGGCTTTCTCCTCCGGAGCAGCCGCACTGACCGGTGTGGAGGCCATCAGCAACGGTGTACCGAACTTCAAGAAGCCCAAGAGCAAGAACGCCGCCACTACGCTCTTGCTGCTCGGCGTCATCGCCTCGGCCATGCTCGCGGGCATCATCTACCTCGCCAATGCCACCAAGGTCCACATCGTGCTGGATCCGGCCAAGGAATTCCTCCTGCATGGCCAGCCGCTCCCGGACGACTACATCCAGAACCCTGCCATCAGCCAGATTGCACAGACGATCTTCGGCGCCGGGTCCATCCCGTTCTACGTTGTTGTCGCGGCCACGGGCGTCATCCTCGTCTTCGCCTCCAACACGGCGTTCAACGGATTCCCGGTCCTAGGGTCCATCCTCGCGCAGGACGGCTACCTTCCCCGCCAGCTTCGGACCCGCGGAGACCGCCTGGCCTTCAGCAACGGCGTCCTCGCCCTTGCTGCCGGCGCCTTGGTCCTCATCATTTCCTTCAACGCCGATGTCACCAAGCTGATCCAGCTGTACATCGTGGGCGTCTTCATTTCCTTCACGATGAGCCAGTTGGGCATGGTGCGTCACTGGGGCAGGGAACTCAAACTTGCGCAGGACAAAGCCGTCCGCCTCAGGATCGTGAAGTCCCGCACCATCAACATGCTCGGCTTCGCCATGACGGCGCTGGTGCTGACCATCGTGCTGATCACCAAGTTCGAACAGGGTGCCTGGATCGCCCTTCTCGCGATGTTCGTCCTGTTCCTCATCATGTGGAGCATCCGCGCCCACTACGACAACGTGGCCAAGGAACTGGCCGTTGACGAGGATTCTTCCCCGCGTGCATTGCCTACCCGGGTCCATGCCGTGCTCCTGGTGTCCCACGTCCGCAAACCGGTGCTGCGCGCCCTCGCCTACGCGCGGGCGTCGAGGCCGTCCCGGCTGGACGCCATCATCGTCGACATCGACCACGAGGAGACCGCGCACACCGTCGAGGCCTGGGACAAGCTGGACATCCCTGTCCCGTTGACCGTTTTGGCGAGCCCGTACCGCGAAACCGTCACGCCGATCCTGGACTACGTCAAGAACATGCGCCGTGATTCCCCGCGCGACCTGATCGTCGTCTACATCCCGGAGTACGTCGTCGGCAAGTGGTGGGAACAGCTCGTCCACAACCAGACCGCCTTGCGCATCAAGGCCAGGCTCCACTTTGAACCCGGCGTCATGGTGGCCAGCGTCCCTTGGCAATTGAAATCCTCCGAAGAAGCAAAGGCATTGCAGGATACCTGATGACCCACCCGATCAACACCGAATCCAGCTCGCCCACGGCCCAGGACGGAGCTGCCACGGAGCTGGTGGTGGACGTCGGCCCCATCGCCCATGGCGGCCACTTTGTCGCACGGCACGAAGGCCGGGTTATTTTTGTCCGGCACGGCATCCCGGGGGAGAAGGTCCGGGTCCGGCTGACCGACGCAGGAGAGTCTTCCCGTTTCTGGCGTGCCGACGTCGTCGGCGTCCTGGAAGCGTCAGACGACCGGACGCGCCATTTCTGGCCGCTCGCCGACTCTCTTGCCGCCTGGCGCAAGGGCGGTCCGCCCGTGGGCGGCGCCGAACTCGGGCACGTAACACTGGAACGGCAACGGCTGCTCAAATCCGAAGTCCTCGCCGAACAGTTGAAGCGGCTCGCCGGCGTCGAACTCGATGTCGAAGTGGAGCCGGCGGCCGCCGGTGACGCGGCCCCCAGCGGTGTTGCGGCGTCCGACGGCGATACCGGGCTCGGCTGGCGGACCCGTGCCAGCTTTGCCGTCACCCCCGATGGCCGGCTGGGGATGCATGCCCACCGCTCCGACGTCGTGATTCCTGTCCATGAGATGCCTTTGGCACTGCCGGGCATCAACGAGTTGCGGCTCTGGGACATCGATCTGCGGGGGATCTCGCGGGTGGAAGTGGCCGCGCCCGCCAACGGATCGCGTCCCCTCGTCCTTCTCGCCCCGGAGGAGGGTACTGACGCCCGGCGCCTCAACCGGATCCTGGGCCAGCTCCCGCAAGAAGTCTCAGTGGCGAGCTTCGACCCCGTGGGTGGAGATGTCCTGCAGCTGCGCGGCAGGACGTGGGTCCAGGAATCGGCTGCCGGCCACGAATACCGGGTGACGGGAGAAGGGTTCTGGCAGATCCACAAGGACGCGCCCGGGACCCTGGTGGGGGCGGTGACGGGATTCCTGCACGACGGCGGCTACCTCCTTCCGGGATCGGCCGTCGCCGATCTTTACGCGGGAGCCGGATTGTTTACGGCGCCCTTGGCGGATGCCGTGGGGATCACCGGTTCGGTGCTGTCCGTCGAAGGATCGCCCGGGACCAGCCGCGATGCCCGCAAGAACCTGCACGGAGAGACCCAGGTGGAAATTGTCCAGGGCAGGGTGGAACGTGTCCTCCGGCAGCGACCCCGGAGCTTCGACGCCTTGGTGATCGACCCGCCGCGGGCCGGCGCCGGCAAGGCCGTGGTCAGCCAGCTCATCGAGTCCGGGCCCCGCGCAATCGCCTATGTGTCGTGTGATCCGGCCTCCTTCGCGCGCGATCTGGGGTACTTCCGGAACAGCGGATGGCGCCTCGAATCCCTCCGGGCATTTGACTTGTATCCGCACACACACCACCTGGAGACCGTTGCGTTGCTGGTGCCCGCGGCATAGACGCCACTACGATGGGGGAGAAGTCCTACGTCGCGCTTCACTTCTCCACCGGCCGGCAGTCGCTCAGATTAGGTTTGCCTAACTAGCTAGCGGTCAACCACGCGACAAAGATGAAAGCTGTTGCGAGAGGAGTCCTGCCATGAGCACTGTGGACAGCTTCGGTTCCAAAGGCGTACTGAATGTAGCCGGCACCGATTATGAAATTTTCCGGTTGAACTCCGTTGAGGGCGCAGACAGCCTTCCGTTCAGCCTTAAGGTATTGCTTGAAAACCTCCTGCGGACAGAAGATGGCGCCAATATCACGGCCGACCACGTCCGCGCCCTGGCTGGCTGGGACCCGGATGCCCAGCCAGACACCGAGATCCAGTTCACCCCGGCCCGAGTCATCATGCAGGACTTCACCGGGGTTCCCTGTGTGGTTGACCTTGCCACCATGCGTGAAGCCATCAAGGACCTCGGCGGCGACCCCAAGCGCGTCAACCCGCTGGCTCCGGCTGAGATGGTCATCGACCACTCCGTGCAGATCGATGCCTTCGGCAACTCCGGCGCGCTTGAGCGCAACATGGAGATCGAATACCAGCGCAACGGCGAGCGTTACCAGTTCCTGCGTTGGGGCCAGACTGCTTTCGACGACTTCAAGGTTGTCCCCCCGGGAACCGGCATCGTCCACCAGGTCAACATCGAATACCTGGCACGCACCGTCATGACCCGCGAAGTTGACGGCGTCCTCCGTGCCTACCCGGACACCTGCGTCGGCACGGACTCCCACACCACCATGGTCAACGGCCTGGGCGTGCTCGGCTGGGGCGTTGGCGGCATCGAAGCCGAGGCCGCCATGCTTGGCCAGCCCGTTTCCATGTTGATCCCGCGCGTTGTCGGCTTCAAGCTCACCGGCTCCATCCCCGCCGGCGCCACCGCCACGGACGTCGTCCTGACCATCACCGAGCAGCTGCGCAACCACGGCGTGGTCGGCAAGTTCGTGGAATTCTACGGCGAAGGCGTTGCGGCCGTGCCGTTGGCCAACCGCGCCACCATCGGCAACATGAGCCCGGAGTTCGGCTCAACGGCAGCGATGTTCCCGATCGACGACGTCACCCTCGAGTACTTGCGCCTCACCGGCCGCTCCGAGCAGAACGTCGCCCTGGTCGAGGCCTACGCGAAGGAACAGGGCCTCTGGCACGATCCCTCGCACGAGATCAAGTTCTCCGAGTACCTCGAGCTCGACCTGTCCACGGTTGTTCCCTCGATCTCGGGCCCGAAGCGTCCCCAGGACCGCATCATCCTCACCGAGTCCAAGGCCCAGTTCCGCGAGGACCTGCGCAACTACGTGAAGGAAGACCTGGCCGACGGAAGCCTGGACGAAGCGATCGACGAGAGCTTCCCGGCCTCCGATTCGCCGTCGTTCACCGCCACCGCGACGCACCTGTCCGACGTCGCGCCGCACGGACACGGCCCGAAGTCCAACGGTCGTCCGTCGAACAAGGTGAGCGTCACAACAGCGGACGGCCGCGAATTCGAACTGGACCACGGTGCCGTTTCGATCGCGTCGATCACGTCCTGCACCAACACGTCCAACCCGTCGGTGATGCTTGCTGCCGCGCTGCTCGCCCGCAACGCCGTCGACAAGGGCCTCACGTCCAAGCCGTGGGTCAAGACTTCGGTTGCTCCCGGCTCCAAAGTTGTCACCGACTACTACGAGAAGTCCGGCCTGACCCCCTACCTGGAGAAGCTCGGCTTCTACATCGTGGGCTACGGCTGCGCCACCTGCATCGGCAACTCTGGACCGCTCGACGCCGAAATCTCCGAGGCCATCCAGGCCAACGACCTTTCCGTCTCGGCTGTCCTCTCCGGCAACCGCAACTTCGAAGGCCGCATCAACCCGGACGTCAAGATGAACTACCTGGCCTCCCCGCCGCTGGTCATCGCCTACGCCCTGGCCGGAACCATGGACTTCGACTTCGACGCCGATCCGCTAGGCCAGGACCAGGACGGCAACGATGTCTTCTTGAAGGACATCTGGCCGAACCCGGTCGAGGTCCAGAAGGTCATCGATTCCTCGATCGACAAGGAAATGTTCGCCCGCGGCTACGAGGGCGTCTTCGACGGCGACGATCGCTGGAAGGCACTCGACACTCCGGCAGGCGACACCTTCGCCTGGGACGCCAAGTCCACCTACGTGCGGAAGCCCCCGTACTTCGAAGGCATGAAGGCGCAGCCGGAACCGGTAACGGACATCGCCGGAGCCCGCGTGCTGCTGAAGCTCGGCGACTCCGTCACCACCGACCACATCTCCCCGGCCGGTTCTTTCAAGTCGGACACCCCGGCAGGCCAGTACCTTCTGGCCAACGGCGTGGAGCGCAAGGACTTCAACTCCTACGGTTCGCGCCGTGGCAACCACGAGGTCATGATCCGCGGAACCTTCGCGAACATCCGCATCAAGAACCAGCTGCTCGCTGACTTCAACGACGGTGCGGGCGTCGAGGGTGGCTTCACCCGCGACTTCACCCAGGCGGACGGCCCCCAGGCCTACGTCTACGACGCTGCCCAGAACTACCAGGCAGCCGGCACCCCGCTGGTGGTCCTGGCCGGCAAGGAGTACGGCTCCGGCTCGTCCCGTGACTGGGCTGCCAAGGGAACCGCGCTGCTGGGCGTCAAGGCTGTCATCGCCGAAAGCTACGAGCGCATCCACCGCTCCAACCTCATCGGCATGGGCGTCCTCCCGCTGCAGTACCCGGCCGGCGAATCGGCTGCGTCGCTCGGCCTGGTCGGAACGGAAACGTTCTCCGTGGAGGGCGTCACCGAGCTGAACAACGGCACCACGCCGCGGACGCTCAAGGTCACGGCAACGGCCGAGGACGGCAGCACCAAGTCCTTCGACGCCGTGTTGCGTATCGATACGCCGGGCGAAGCGGACTACTACCGCAACGGCGGCATCCTTCAGTACGTTCTGCGCCAAATCTCGGCCCACTAGCCGATACCGGCGCGGGCTCCGCCTGCGCCAAAGGCAAAAGCTACAGCCCCGGCTGGTCATCGACCGGCCGGGGCTGTAGCCTTTCCTGCGGCTTGGTTCCGGCCAAGGCGTTAGAGTTGTATAGCACGTCAACCACCCTAAGGAGGGGCCGTTGGGACTCTTGGAGACAATCCGGAACCCGCAGGACCTGAGCAAGCTCACCGGTCAGCAGCTGGAGCAGCTTGCAGGCGAGATCAGGACTTTCCTCATCACCAACGTCGCCCAAACGGGTGGTCACCTTGGACCGAACCTTGGCGTGGTGGAACTCACCATGGCCATCCATAAGGTCTTCGATTCGCCGCGCGACAGCATCGTTTTCGACACCGGCCATCAGTCCTACGTCCACAAATTGCTGACCGGCAGGCAGGACTTCAGCACCCTCCGGCAGCAAGGTGGCATGTCCGGCTACCCCGATCGTGCCGAGTCCGAGCACGACATCGTGGAAAGCTCCCACGCGTCCTCTTCCTTGTCCTGGGCCGACGGTATCTCCCGTGCCCGCCAGTTGACCGGCGAAGGCGACCGCTGCGTTGTCGCCGTCGTCGGAGACGGTGCGCTGACGGGCGGCATGGCTTGGGAGGCAATCAACAACATCGCCGCCGACAAGCGGCGACGCGTGGTGATCGTCGTCAACGACAATGGCCGCTCCTATGCCCCGACGGTCGGCGGTCTTGCCGACTACCTCGCTTCGCTGCGCCCCACGATCGATTCCTTCCGGGCAGCCCCCACCTATGAAGTGGTGTTGGACTGGTGGAAGAAGAAACTCCAAAGCGGCGGCCCGATCGGCCAGTTCACCTACAGGAGCCTGCATGCCATGAAGAAGGGCATCAAGGACTGGTGGGCTCCGCAAGGCATGTTCGAAGACCTCGGCATGAAGTACATTGGCCCTGTCGACGGCCACAACATGCGTGCCCTTGAGCACGCGCTGACTACCGCCCGTAATTACGGCGGCCCGGTGATCGTCCACGCCATGACTGAAAAGGGGCACGGCTACGCGCCTGCCCTCGCCAACGAGGCGGACCAGTTCCACGCCGTCGGGATCATCGATCCCGAAACCGGCGAACCCACCGAAGCCGGTGGAGCCCGCTCGTGGACATCTGTGTTCGCTGAGGAAATCGCGGACATCGCCGATGAGCGCGAAGACATCGTCGGTATCACCGGGGCCATGCTGATCCCCGTCGGGTTGCACAAGTTCGCTGAACGGCACCCGGAAAGAGTGATCGACGTCGGGATCGCCGAACAGCACGCCCTCACCTCGGCCGCAGGCATGGCCTTCGGTGGACTGCACCCCGTCGTCGCCGTTTACGCGACGTTCCTGAACCGTGCCTTCGACCAGCTCCTCATGGACGTCGCCCTGCACAAAGCCGGAGTGACGGTCGTGTTGGACCGCGCCGGCGTGACGGGCCCGGACGGGGCCAGCCACCACGGCATGTGGGACATGGCGATGGTCCAGATCGTTCCAGGGCTGCACCTCGCGGCTCCGCGGGATGCCAGCCGCCTGCGGGAAGAACTCCGCGAAGCGGTTGCCATCGCCGACGCGCCCAGCGTGGTGCGCTTCTCCAAGGGCAGCGTGGGAAGCGAGATCGAAGCGATCGAACGGCTTTCCGACGGCGTCGACGTGCTGGCGCGCCGCCCGGAAGGCTCTACCGAGAACGATGTCCTGGTTGTCAGCGTAGGCGCAATGTCCGAACTCGCCCTCGACGTCGCGTCCCGGCTCGGATCCCAAGGCATCAGTTCCACCGTGGTGGATCCGCGGTGGGTCCTGCCTGTACGCAAGTCCATCATCGCCCTCGCTGCCCGGCACCGTTTGGTGATCTGCATCGAAGACGGCGTCCGGGCAGGCGGCGTCGGCTCCCGGATCCGCCAGGAGATGCGCGCGGCCGGCGTGGACACGGCCCTCAACGAAGTGGGGCTTCCGGTCGAATTCCTCGACCATGGAACCAGGAGCCAAGTCCTTGAGCGCGTGGGCCTTACCGCCCAACAGATAACGCACGACGTCGTCGCGCAGGTCCTGGGGACAAAGGTGCCTTTCGCGCGGCCCCTGCCAGGACAAGAACACCCCAGCACAGGCAGTCTCCCCAAACTGTGAACCGCCTGTTCAAGGCAGTATCCAACAAACAGGCACCCTTCGACGGCACAGGTCCGAACAGCACCTGCCCGGAGTGGTTCAGAAAAGGACAGGCATGAGCGGCATCATCCGCACCTATAAGCGCGACGACGAAGCGGTCCTGCATTTCCGGGAAGCTTGGTATGACGACGAATTCAAGCAGTTCGTCATCAACCACGGGGTCGTAGGACACCAGAGCAGCACTGACGAAACCGACGTCGACGACGAATCCGCCGTCGAAGGCCTCATGACGGCCTTTGCCGCGCAATGCGAAGAGGATGGCTACGCGGAGATTCCCGAGACCGAGCAGTTTTGGGTGGTCGCTCAGATCGCGCTCAAGACGAAGGACGGCACCGACCGCGACCGCTATCTTGAACGCAAGGCGAAGGCCGCGCTGACGAGCGAACTGGCCTGGCGCGGTTTGGGTACCGTGGATCGATCCGATATCAGCGACTCGAAGCTCAACATTTTCTGTCTGTGCCCGGATGTCAACAAGGCCGTCAACGCCATCAAGGTGTGCATCAGGGGAGAAGACCTGGACTTCACCAAGCTGAGCATCGCGGCGGCGCCCCATGCCGAACCCACCGCATTCAAAGTAAAACACTCGCCGAAAACGGGCGCGGGCTTTACCCTCTAAGGACCACATCACCGCTTCGAAGGGACACGCATGGCGCCCAAGAGCAACTGGCCCGGACACACTCCGCTGCCCAAGGGCTTGTCCGCTCCCGCACGAAGGGCACTCGCCCACGAAGGTCTGGAAACCCTGGAACAACTCGCCGAGTTCGGCGAGGGACGGGTCGCGGCCCTGCACGGCATGGGACCCAAGGTCATGGCCCAGTTGCACGATGCGATGGAAGAGGCGGGAATCGCCTTCGGATCCTGAGCGGCGGACCCGCCCCCGCGGTCGTTGTAGGGTGAAACCATGACTGAATATCGCCGTCTTGGAAATTCCGGATTGACCGTCTCAGTAGTCGGTTTGGGGTGCAACAATCTCGGGCGGGCCAATACAGCCACTGAGCCGCAGGAGGGTACCAACGCGGTAGTGCACGCCGCCTTGGACGCCGGAGTGACGCTTTTCGATGTTGCAGACGTCTACGGCCGGGAGCCCGGCCTCAGCGAGACCATGCTGGGCGTCGCCCTGAAAGGTCGCAGGGACGACGCCGTCGTGGCCACGAAATTCGGCATGGACATGCACGGCGCCAACGGCAACGATTTCGGCGCCCGGGGATCGCGCCGCTACATCATCCAAGCAGCCGAGGCATCGCTGCGCCGCCTCGGCACGGACTGGATTGACCTGTACCAGTACCACACCCCGGACCCCCTCACCCCGGTTGACGAGACCCTCGCAGCCCTCGATGACCTCGTCACAAGCGGCAAGGTCCGGTACCTCGGCCATTCCAACCGTGCTGGGTGGCAGATCGCCGAAGCCGAATACGTCGCACGGATACAGGGCGGTGCACGGTTCATTTCGACGCAGAACCACTACAACCTTCTGGACCGCCGCGCGGAACTCGAAGTCCTTCCGGCCGCCCAGGCTTTCGGGCTCGGTGTCCTGCCGTATTTCCCTCTGGCGAACGGGCTCCTGACGGGCAAGTATGCTCCAGGCAGCGCCCCGGAAGGATCGCGCCTCAGCCACACGCGGACCAACATGGTCCACGACGCCGACTGGGTCCAGTTGGGCAGGTTCAGCCAATTCGCCAAGGAGCGGGACCTGAACGAATTGCAGCTGGCCTTCTCCTGGCTGGCCGCCCAGCCCGCAGTCAGCAGCGTCATTGCGGGAGCCACCCGCCCGGAGCAGATCGCAGAAAACGCGAAAGCCGTGCGCTGGGTGCCCACGGCGGAAGAACGTGCCGAAATGGACGACATCTTCCCGCGCACGCCCAAGGTAGCCCTTTTCTAAGGAGCGTTCCATGAGCGGGGAGCAGGCAGTGGCTGCAGGCCGGCGCGAATCCGTGAGCTTGCTGGTGGACTGCGACACAGGAATCGACGACGCCCTGGCCCTCGCCTACCTGTGCAGCCAGCCGCAGGTGGAACTCGTCGCAGTGAGCAGCACTCCGGGCAACGTCGGGGCGGAGCAGGTGGCACGCAACAACCTGTCCCTGCTCGAGTTGTGTGGCCGCCCTGACGTGCCCGTTGCCATCGGGGCCCGGGCTCCGCTGCGGATCCCGCTGACCACCACGCCGGAAACCCACGGTCCCCAAGGCGTGGGCTACGCCGAGCTACCGGAACCGCGCGGACAACTGAACGGCGTCGACGCCGTCGAGCTTTGGGTCGAAGCGGCCCGGTCACGGCCGGGGGAGCTGACCGCCCTGTTGACGGCGCCCCTCACCAACTTTGCCCTCGCCCTGCGGGCCGAGCCGCGGCTGCCGGAGCTGCTGCGCGGCGTCGTGATCATGGGTGGCAGTTACTACTACCAGGGCAACACGACGCCCACCGCCGAGTGGAACACCCACGTTGATCCGCACGCAGCCGCCGAGGTGTTTGCGGCCTTCTCCGGACTTCCCGAGGAATGCCTTCCGGTGGTGTGCGCCTTGGAGACCACGGAACGGATCGAACTGACACCCGGGCACGTGGCGGCCTTGGCTGCCGAGGCGGGTTGCACGGAGCCGGAACTTGTCCTCCCGGAGCAGCCGGAGGGACGGCGCAGTACTGCGTCCAACGAACTCGTGCGGCACCTCAGCGATATGCTGCGCTTCTATTTCGAGTTCCACCGAAAGTACGGCCAAGGCTACGTGGCGCACATCCACGACTACTTCGCGGCGTCCGTCGCCGCACGCACTGCCAGGTACAGCACCCGCACGGCCACGGTGCACGTCGAGACGGCGGCCCCCAAGCTCATCGGAACCACCGTGGCGGACTTCCGCGGACTGTGGGGCGAGCCTCCCAACGCGCGCATCGTCTCGGAAAACCACCCAAGCGAAGCCTTCGCCGAACTGGTGCGCGCATTGGGCGGCCTTGCCCGGAGCCTGCCGGGTTCTTGACGCCGGAACGCTACCCGGCGGCCGGCTTCGACGCGATCCCGGGAGCCAGGAAGCGTTTGCCGTTGACACGCTCGGAGGCGCCCACCCGATCCAGATACGGTGTGATGCCGCCCAGGAACATCGGCCAGCCGGCGCCGAGGATGACACAGAGGTCAATGTCTTCAGGCCCGGCCACCACGCCTTCGGACAGCATGAGTCCGATTTCCTCGGCCAGGGCGTCCTGCGTGCGACGAAGGACCTCCTCGGAAGTGGACGGCGTGGTGCCGAAGGACATGAGTGCCAACGTGTCGGCCGGGATGACCGGCTGTCCGTCAGGACCCGGAGCCCAGAGTGACTTCACGCCGTTGTCAACCAACTTCTGCAGGTTCTGGGATACCGCAAAACGCTCGCCGAAGGCAGCGTGCAGCGATTCCTGGACGTGCTGGGCGACCGGAAGGCCTACCATCGCGCTGAGGGTGAACGGACTCATCGGCAGGCCCATGGGGCGAAGCGCCGAATCGGCGACGTCCGCCGGCGTCCCTTCGTCGAACGCGGCAATGACTTCGCCCATGAGCCGCAGCAGGATCCGGTTGACAACGAAAGCGGCGGCGTCCTTGACCAGCACGGCTGTCTTCTTCAATCCCTTGGCGAGCTCGAACGCGGTGGCCAGCACGGCGTCGTCGGTCTTCGGGGCACGCACGATCTCCAGGAGCGGCATGACGGCGACGGGGTTGAAGAAGTGGAACCCGACCAGGCGTTCCGGGTGCTGCAGATCCTCAGCCATCGCGGTCACGGACAGCGAGGACGTGTTGGTGGCGAGGATGCATTCGGGGGAGACAATGGCCTCCACTTCGGCGAAGACCTGCTTCTTGACGTTGAGTTCTTCGAAGACAGCTTCAATGACGAAGTCTGCGTCGGCGAATGCCTCTTTGGAGACGGAGCCGGTGACCAGGGCCTTGGTCCGGTTGGCGGCGTCGGAGCTGATCCGCTTCTTGCCGAGCAGCTTGTCCACCTCCGCATGGACGTAGGCAACTCCCTTGTCCACGCGTTCCTGGTCGATGTCCGTCAGGACCACGGGCACTTTGAGCTGGCGCGCGAACAGCAGGGCGAGCTGGCTCGCCATCAGGCCGGCACCGACGACGCCGATCTTCGTCACCGGGCGCGCGAGCTTGCGGTCGGGCGCACCGGCAGGCCGCTTGGACCGTTTCTGCACGAGGTCCAGGAAGGCGTAGACGGTGGAGCGGAACTCGTCCGTCTGCATCAACTCTGCGAGCGTCTCGCATTCCAGGGCCGCGGAATCCGCCTTGCCCATGGTCCGGTTGGCCTCGAGGATATCCAGCACCTTGGCCGGAGCCGGTGATGCGTTTGACGTTTTGGCTTCCACGAACGCACGGCCCGCCGCCACAGCGCCGGCCCAGCGTTCGACAACCGAGGGGTCCTCCGGGTCCACGGAGTTGCTCCGATCCGGGACGGCCTCGCCCGCGATCACTTTCGCGGCCCAGGCAATGGACTGCTCCACGAAATCCGCGGGTTCGAAGATCGCGTCGGCAATGCCCAGCTGGAAAGCCTGGGGACCGGTGAGCGTGCGGTTGTTGCTCAGCGGATTCTCGATCATGACCTTGACGGCGTTTTCCGGGCCGATGAGGCGCGGCAGGATGTAGACGCCGCCCCAACCAGGGACGAGCCCGATGAAGGCTTCGGGCAAAGCGAGGGCACCGGCGCCCGTCGAGACCGTGCGGTACGTGGACTGGAGGGCGATTTCGAGGCCGCCTCCGAGCGCGAGGCCGTTGATGAAGGCGAAGCTGGGAACACCCAGATCGGCGAGCGTCGCGTAGACATCGTGGCCCAGTTGCGCCATCCACAGGCCGTGTTCCCGCTCTTCGAGTCGCTTGACCGCAGAGAGGTCCGCGCCGGCCACCAGGAAGTATGGCTTGCCTGTGACGCCGACGCCGACGATCTCGCCGCGCGCAGCGCGATCCTTGAGGCCTTCAAGTACCGTCCCGAGCTCGACGAGGGTATTCGGTCCGAGGGTGGTGGGCTTGGTGTGGTCCAGGCCGTTGTCGAGGGTGATCAGGGCGAACGTTCCGGCGTTGCCGGGGAGTTCGATGTCCTGAACGTAGGAGTGGGTCACGGTCTCGTCCGGGAACAGTCCGGCCAGTTTCTGGAATTCTGCGGCGCTCATGCTGCGGCTCCCTTGCTCTCGGTCTCGACGGCGGTCTCGGTCTCGCTGTTGTAGCTGTTGTGGCTGTTGTAGTCGGGGTGGTGCGGGTTCTCCCAGATTACTGTGGCACCCATTCCCAAACCGATGCACATGGTAGTGATGCCGTACCGGACGGACGGGTCTTCCTCGAACTGGCGGGCCAGTTGATTCATGAGCCGAACGCCGGATGATGCGAGGGGATGCCCGACGGCGATCGCTCCGCCGTAGCGGTTGACGCGAGGGTCGTCGTCGGCGATTCCGAAGTGGTCCAGGAAGCTCAGGACCTGAACCGCGAAGGCCTCGTTGATCTCGAAAAGGTCGATGTCCCCGATGCCGAGTCCGGCGTTCTTGAGGGCCTTCTCAGTGGCCGGGACCGGGCCGATACCCATGACCTCGGGTTCGACCCCCGCGAAAGCATAGGAGACCAGGCGCATTTTCACGGACAGGCCGAGCTCTTCGGCAGCCTCCGCGGAGGCCAGGACTGCCGCCGTCGCGCCGTCGTTCAAGCCGGCCGCGTTGCCTGCAGTGACCCGGCCATGGGCCCTGAACGGCGTACGCAGCTCCGCGAGGTCTTCAACGGTGGTCCCGGGCCGCGGCGGCTCATCGACGGTGTTCACTGACCAGCCTTGTCCGGGCTTCATCGTGGCGACCGGGACCAAGTCGGGCTGGATCTGTCCCTTGCCGTAGGCGGCGGCGAGCTTTGCCTGGGACGCCGCTGCGTAGGCGTCGGTTCGCTCTTTGGTGATCGCCGGGAAGCGGTCGTGCAGGTTCTCGGCGGTGTTGCCCATGTTCAGGGCGGCTGGATCGACGATCCGCTCGGACATGAACCTGGGGTTGGGATCCGCGCCCGCGCCCATGGGGTGGTTGCCCATGTGCTCCACGCCCCCGGCGATCACGACATCGTACGCGCCGAAACCGATGCCGCTCGCCGTCGTCGTGACCGCGGTCATTGCGCCGGCACACATGCGGTCGATCGCAAAGCCGGGCACGCTGCGGGGGAGGCCGGCCAGGAGGGCCGCAGTGCGGCCGATGGTCAAGCCTTGGTCGCCGGTCTGCGTCGTGGCGGCGATGGCGACTTCGTCAACGCGTTCGGCGGGCAAGCCCGGGCTGCGTCGCATCAGTTCCCGGATGCACTTGACCACGAGGTCGTCGGCGCGGGTGCCTGCATAGATGCCCTTGTCGCCCGCTTTGCCGAATGGCGTCCGGACACCGTCAACGAAAACGACGTCGCGGACTGTCCTCGGCTTGGCGCTGTTCCCGGTTTGGCTCATGTGTGACTCCTCGTTGAGACATGGATGCCGGACAGCCCTCATGGGGGAAGCCGGTGTCATTTACCGCCATGTTACTCGCCAGTAACTTAGCGCGCAAGGAGATCCCCGCTCACATATGACTGCCTTTGGTCCGATCCTCGCTCACGTATGACCGGTTTCCGGCGGACCCTCGCTCACGTCACCGAGCGGGGGTTGGGCCGGGAGGGCTCGTTTGTGAGCGGGGGTCGGGCCGGGAGGGCTTGTTTGTGAGCGAGGGTCCCAGGGGAGGCGGAAACCTCGGTTCAGGGCGCCGGGGTCCGTTCCTTGGACGCCGGGGTCCGCGGCTCTTTGGGCTCCTTGGGGGGCAACGGCTGCGGATTAAGTGACGCCTCGGTGAGGATCGGCGCCGTGATGGCGATTTGCCACTCGCGGGCGCCAAGGGCGCGCAGCTCTTCCGACACGGACTCCACGGTGATGTCCGACGGCGGCCGCCACAGCACGCGCCTCATGTAATCCGGGGTGAGCAGGTTTTCCACGGGAAGCTTGAGCCGATCCGCGGCCTCTTGTAGCCGGGGCCGGGCAGTCCCGAGCCGGGCCGCGGCTTCGGGATCGCGGTCTGTCCAGACACGAGGCGGCGGGGGAGCGTTGGTTGGAAGATGGAGCGGCGGAAGGTCGTCGGTGGTCCTCGCGCCGGCAATGCAGCGCAGCCAGCGTGGTGCTTCGCGCTGTGCCGCCCGTCCGTGGAAACCTTTGGTGGCCAGGAGCTGCGGAACGGTTGTGGGCATGGCCTTGGCGGCGGCGACCAAGGCGGAGTCGGGAATGAGGCGGCTGGGAGCAACATCCCGTTTCCGAGCGAGCTGATCCCGTTCGTACCAAAGTTCGCGCACGGCAGCCAATTGGCGGCGGTCACGGATCTGGTGCAGTCCGGAGGTCTTGCGCCACGGGTCCACCCGCGGGGCGGGAAGGCCTGCTCCGAGGATTCCGGCGAATTCCTGTTCGGCGAAATCCAGCTTGCCATCCGCTTCCAGGAGTTCGATCAGTTCTTCGCGCAGTTCGGCGAGCACCTCGACGTCGAGGGCCGCGTACCGCAGCCAGGGTTCCGGGAGGGGGCGGGTGGACCAGTCGGCGGCCGAGTGTTCCTTGGCGAGGCCGAAGCCCAGGAGCTGCTCTATGACGGCCGCCAGGCCTACGCGGGGCAGCCCGGCAAGGCGTGCGGCGAGCTCCGTGTCGAAGAGCTTGTCGGGCCACATGCCAAGCTCGGCCAGGCACGGAAGATCCTGCGTCGCGGCGTGCAGGATCCACTCGACGCCGCGCAGCGCCTCGTTGACGATTTTCAGGTCATCGAAGGGTTCGGGATCGATCAGCCAGGTGCCTGCGCCGTCGCGCCTGATCTGCACGAGGAAGGCGCGCTGCCCGTAGCGGAAGCCGGAGGCTCTTTCGGCGTCGACCCCGGCGGGGCCGGATCCCGCGGCGATGGCAGCGGCGCACCGCTCCAGGCCGGACAGGGTGTCGATGACAAGCGGCACCCCCTCGCGCGGGGCATCCAGATCGATGATCTCGGGTATTCGGCCTTCGAAGCCGTCTACCGTGATGTGTGGTGTGGGATCAGCAGCCGGAGCGCCGGCTGTGGTGGGTTCCAGATTTTCAGGGGTCATGGTGCCTTCAGTTTACCGACTCTGTGCCCGGCCGGTCCGGCCAAGGGCTCCAGCACACCTTCACAGGCTTCATGTGAGCCGCCGATTTGGCAGGGGCGTGACACCGGGAGGCAGGGGAGGGAGCCCCGCGAACGTGCAGACCATATCGCACCATGCCTCCAGATGGGCCTGGACATCGGAAGACGCTGGTGTCCATGAGGCGCGGAGTTCGATGTCGATGGTTTCAGGTCTTTCGGCCAACGTGCCGAAGCTCTCGGACAGGATGCGCGTGGCCGTTCCGCCAGCCGCCCGGTACTGGGCTGAATGGTTCTCCAGGGAGTCCACGAGCCATGTCCACGCAACGGAACCGAGCATGGCGTCATTGCCCATGTCGGCTTCCAGCTGGGCGCGGATATAGGTGACGATCCGGAATTCGCCGTCCCATACAGCCGAGCCGTCGGGATCATGGAGCAAGATGAACCGGCCTGTTGCAAGCTCGTCGTCTTCGTCGTCGGCCGCGCCGGGGGAACCCGGTGTGTTTTCGCTGGAAAATGCCATGGCGGCGGGGCCATGGACCGGGGTCCGGCCGGGACGCGTCGACCGGCTGAATACCTCTGCCCCCAGGGCAACGGCGTAGGGGGCCAAGCGGGAGGGCGCCGGGATTTCCGCGAGCCGCAGCTCGCTCCGGCACTTTGCTTTTCGTAGCGTTCCCAACGCATGCAAGAAATCCGCGGGAACCTGTGCGAGTGCGTTCACCTTCGCAGATTATGTGTCCGGGGCGGCGAAACCTTGAAGCCACGCCGCCCCGTCCTGCGGCCTATGCCGCGGCCAGTTCGCGCTTGATTGCGGCAACGAAGGAATCGATGTCCTCTTCGGTGGTGTCGAAGGAACACATCCAGCGCACCTCCCGGTTCGCTTCGTTCCAGTCGTAGAACTTGAAGGAGGAGCGGAGGCGATCGGCGACGCCGGCGGGCAGTACCGCGAAGACGCCGTTGGACTCCGTGGCCTGGGTAGGCTCCACGCCCTCGATGGAGTCGACCGCCGCACGCAGCCGTGAGGCCATGGCATTCGCGTGTTCCGCTGAGCGAAGCCACAGCCCGGACTCCAGAAGCGCGACGAACTGGACCGAGATGAAGCGCATCTTGGAGGCCAGCTGCATGTTCATCTTGCGCAGGAACTTCAGCCCGTGGGCGGCCTCGGGATTCAGGGCGACCACTACTTCGCCGAACAGCAGCCCGTTCTTGGTGCCGCCGAAGGACAAGATGTCGACGCCGGCGTCGCGGGTGAACGTCCGCAAGGGCACGCCAAGGTGGGCGGCAGCATTGGCGAGCCGGGCGCCGTCCATGTGCAGTTTCATGCCCTTGGCATGGATGTGGTCGGCGATCGCCCGGATTTCTTCCGGCGTGTAGCACGTGCCGAGCTCCGTGGTCTGCGTGATGGAGACGGCCAAGGGCTGCGCGCGGTGTTCGTCGCCCCAGCCCCACGCTTCGCGGTCGATCAATTCCGGGGTCAGCTTGCCGTCCGACGTCGGGACCTGGAGAAGCTTGATGCCGCCGATCCGCTCCGGTGCGCCGTTCTCGTCCATGTTGATGTGGGCGGTCGATGCGCAGATGACCGCACCCCAGCGCGGCAGCAGCGACTGCAGGGACAACACGTTCGCGCCAGTCCCGTTGAAGACGGGGAAGCATTCGATGCCTGCGCCGAAGTGCTCCTCCATGACTTCCTGGAGCCGGTCCGTGTACTGGTCCTCCCCGTAAGAGACCTGGTGGCCGCCATTGGCTGCGGCCAGGGCCGCCAGGATTTCAGGGTGGACGCCTGAGTAGTTGTCCGAGGCGAAACCGCGGACGGAGGGATCGTGGAGGCGCCCAACGGCTTCCGTGTCGAGGGCAGCCGGGAATTCTTCTGTAGTGCTCGTCACTTGTTCATTCACGCTTTCAGTCTATTTGGCCAGGAGGAGGCGCTGTCCGTTCAGTTCCGCTGCAGGCCTGTCGAAGAGCCCGACGGCGGCCGCCGCCAAGTCCTCGACGTCCGTGTACCCGGGGAATTTCCGCTCCGGGTGCTCCCGCCGCATCGCCGCGTCCAGGAGCGACTTCACCACGAAGACGACGGCGGCGCTGTGCTGCTCGGTTGGTTCGTCCTTGTTTCCTGATTGATCGCGGCGGAAACCGTCAGCCACGGCCAAGGTCCAGGTCTCCGCGGCAGCCTTGGCCGCCGCGTAGGTGGCGGCCCCGGCGGTAGGTGCGGCGACCGCCGTCGAACTCACCATGGCGAAACGGCCCGTGGGGGAAGAGGCGAGATCCTTGTAGAAGACCCTGGAGACGTTCCTCAGGGTTGTGATGGCGCTTTGCTCAAGGGCGGCCCAGTCTTCGTCCGGCTGGTCTTCGATTCCCTTGGCTCCGCGCCACCCTCCCACCAGATGGATGACGCCGTCGACCCTTTCCGTGCTCCCGTGGATCTCCGAGGCGAGTTCGCGCACGGACTCAAGCCGGGAAAGATCGCATACGAGGGGAGTGACGTCGTCGCCCGCTTCGGCCGCTGCAGCCTCGATTCGGGCCTCGTTTGAGCCGATGGTGAAGACCCGGTGCCCGGCCAGCGCGAAGGCGCGGGCCACGGCGATGCCGGAAGAGTTGCTGCCACCTGTGACGACGACAGTCAGCGGTCCGCCGGTCATGAGGCTGCGGTCTGCCCGGTGATACCGGTGGTTGATTCGATGATCGGACGCATTTTCTTCTCCAGTGCTTCGTAGAACATGGACAGGGGGAATTCGTCGTCGAGGACCTGGTCTGTGAGGCCGCGGGGCGGCCCGTCGAGCGGCAGTGCCTCCGGGCCCTTCGCCCAGACCGAAGCCGGGTGCGGAGTGACCGTACCGGAAATGAGCTTATACGCTGCAAGCCAGTGGGCGGCCTTGGGGCGGTCGATCGAGCGCCAGTACAGTTCTTCGATCCGGGCACCGAGCTCGATCACGACGTCGGCTGCCTCGTCCCAGTCGATGCTGAGCTTGCTGTCGGTCCAGTGCAGGACGTGGTGCTGGTGCATCCAGGCGAAGAGGAGCTGGCCGCCCAGTCCGTCGTAGTTGCGGACCCGGTTGCCGGTGATCGCGAAGCGGAAGATGCGGTCGAAGATGACGGCGTACTGCACGAGCTTCGCGTGGCGCCGGGCGTCCGGGGAGGCATCCTCGTCCTTTTCGATCCGGACGGATTCGCGGAAAGCCGTCAGGTCGCAGCGGAGCTCCTCGAGCGAGTAGAGGAAGAACGGCATCCGTTGCTTGATCATGAACGGATCGAAGGGAAGGTCGCCGCGCATGTGGGTGCGGTCGTGGATCAGGTCCCACATGACGAACGTGCGCTGCGTGAGTTCCTGGTCATCCAGCAGCTCGGCGGCATCTGGGGGAAGCTGCAGGGACGTCGTTGCGGCGGCTGCTTTGAGCACGCGGCGGAAGCGGGCGGCCTCGCGGTCTGCGAAGATGGCGCCCCACGTGAAGGCAGGCGTTTCCCGCACTGCAACGGTCTCGGGGAAGAGGACGGCCGAATTCGTGTCGTACCCGGGAGTGAAATCCACGAAACGGATGGGTACGAACAGCTTGTTGGAGTAGTCGCCGGCCTCCAAGGCGCCGATGAACTCGGGCCAGATCACCTCGATCAGGACCGCTTCCACGAGACGGCTCGTGCTGCCGTTCTGGGTGTACATGGGGAACACTACGAGGTGCTGGAGCCCGTCTTCGCGGTGTTCCTGCGGCTGGAAGGCCAGCAGTGAGTCGAGGAAGTCCGGAACTCCGAAGCCGGCGTCGGCCCAGCGGCCGAAGTCCGCGACCAGGAGTTCGAGATAGGCGGCGTCATGCGGGAACGCAGGTGCCATGCTCTTGATGGCTTCCGTGATGGTGGCCGTGTATGCCCGGGCAGCCTCGTGGTGGAGGGAATCCTGGATGGAACCGTCCTGGCTTTGGAACGCCTGGAGGGCAGTGGCCGCGGCCTTCAGGGAAATCCAGTCCCGGTTGTCAGAGGTGATGCGCGGACGGGTGGTGGTAACGGTGATGGTCATCGTCGACGGTGCCTTTCCTCAAGAATCATTGTTCTGAGGCGAGCGTAGCAAGCGGCCAGAGTCGCTAATTCAAAAGTGGCTCGAGCATAAGAAACTCTTTCGCAAGTGGCTCCGGCAGCCCCGGAAGATCCAGCCCGGGGAGGGCTGGCCTTGGGGACTGCCGGTAGCTTGGCGCTACTGCCCGGCCCGGGACTCGACAAGCCTGAGCGAAACGGAATTTATGCAATACCGCTGGTCAGTAGGTGTGCCGTAGCCCTCACCCTCGAAAACGTGCCCCAAGTGGGAATCGCAATTGGCGCAGCGGACCTCCACCCGTTCCATTCCCAAAGTACGGTCGTGGATGTAACGGACTGTGCCTTCCGCGAGTGGTGCCCAGAAGGACGGCCAGCCGCAATGGGAATCGAATTTCTCGTTGCTGGTGAAAAGCTCTGCGCCGCACGCGCGGCACTGGTAGACGCCTGCCGTATGGGTGTCCCAGTACTCACCCGTGTACGGGCGTTCCGTTCCGGCTTGGCGAAGAACCCTGAACTCCTCCGGGGTAAGTTCCTCGCGCCACTCGGCGTCCGTTTTCTCCACGCATTGCCCGTCCTTCGGGACATCCTGGAGGGGAACCCCGGCCAAGGGGTCCGCGGCTTGGAAGTACTTCCTGTTATCTGCAGTGCTCATGCTCACTCAACGCTCACGAGTCGCCGATAAATCCCGAGCCGGCATAGAGATGCAGGACGGGCAGCCCCAACTGATCCTGGGCTTTGTTCGCCCAATCTGTATGGAAGGTATCGGCGATCGCGTGCGGGCGGGTCACGACGACGGCCTGCGCGGCATTGAGAGCCTTGACCTTGGACACCAAGCCGGCCACCGCGCCGCCGTCGACGATTTCACCAGTCACCCCGCCACCCAGCCCATCCAGGGCCGCGAGCGACGCCGACAAGGCCTCGGCAGCCTGGGCCCGCTCCGACTGCGGATCCGGCGCCTCCGCGAGCAGATCCCGGAATGCCTTGGCTACTTCAAGCAACGAGAGGTTCTCGAGGAAGTCCACCAACAAATGCCGTTCGGTGTTTGCGGGCACCAGCACCACCAGGGGCGAGTCTCCGCCGTCGATCAGTTTGGCAATATTGACGCGGTCGTCCGGGCCGAGAGGCTCTTCGGTAAGGATGACGATTGGTTCACTCATGGCTACAGCGTAGACCTGAGCCGTGCCGGGAGGCATGGTTTCGCGCGGCAATTCTGTTCTCGCCGCGGTGTTGCCTCCCGCGAGGAAACGCCACAGAGGGCGCTGTTCGGAACACTGCCCCGCAACCGGGAGAATGGTCACATGGCATCCATGACCCGAGCTGCGCCAAACGTTGAGACCGGTGCGAAAATGTCCGTCCGCGCCAAATGGGCCGTTGCGGGGATCGTTGCTGGAAGCAGCATCGCCGGCTTGCTGGGCGCAGGGTCTTCTGCGCTCGCAGCCTATTTTGCCCGGCGTGTCATTACCCCCTCAACGCGCGAAGCCGACCAGGAGGTGTTGGCGGTGGTACGCGGTGATAAGGGGCTCCAGGTCATTCTCGCGGCCACCCCGGACACCACCGTCGACGGCGTGTTCAGCCTCTTCTTCGCGGGCGGGACAGGGTTCGCGCGGATCGGTCGGATCGTGTCCTATTCGCCCGCCGAACGGACGGTGCAGCGCGAAGTCGAGGAAGTCTATAGCGGGGATCTGTCGACGGCCCGGCGCGGGTGGTGGAGCGGTGCTGTGTACGACTCCCCGGCGGCGCTTGGCCTGGACTCCGAAGACATACAGATCGACGTCGAGGGTGGGCAGGCGCCTGCGTGGCTGGTTCCGTCAAGCGCCGGGAAACCGGCGAAAACCTGGGCGATCATGGTCCATGGCCGTGGGGCCACGCGGCTCGAAGGCTTGCGAGCCGCGCGCGTAGCGCACGACCTTGGGCTCAACAGCCTGCTCATTTCCTACCGGAACGACGGCCTGGCGCCGTCTGCCCCGGACGGGCGGTACGGCCTGGGGTCGACGGAATGGCACGACGTCGACGCCGCCATTGAGTACGCACTCGCGCACGGCGCCCGCGAAGTGGTCCTGTTCGGGTGGTCGATGGGCGGGGCGATCTGCCTGCAGACGGCCGATCTCTCGCATCACCGCCATGTGATCAGGGCCATGGTCCTGGACGCACCCGTGATCAACTGGGTCAACGTCCTGGCGCACCACGCGCAGATCAACAGGATCCCCTACGCCGTGGGCCGTTACGGGCAGCTCATGTTGGGGCACCCGTTGGGCAGGCGCCTGACCGGCCTGGCCGCGCCCGTCGACTTGAAGGCGATGGACTGGGATGCCCGCGCCGTCGAATTGCGGACTCCAACCCTGGTCATCCACAGCGTGGACGATGAGTATGTTCCCTACGAACCCTCGGCCAGCCTCGCCGAAAAGAATCCCGACATGGTCACCTTCGAACCTTTCGAAGGCGCGCGCCACACGAAGGAGTGGAATGTGGATCCGCAGAAATGGGAGCGGTTGGTGCGCTCATGGCTCGCTCCGCACCTCACGCCCCGCGGCGGGCCTGTGTCGGCGTGAGCATGCCGGTGCTACTGCCGGCGTTTGCTAGGGGCTGCCGATAGAGGCAGTCCGAGCGCCGGTCAGCCGGATAAGGTCTGCGGGATCCAGCTCGATGTCCAGGCCGCGGCGTCCACCGGACACGAGGACCGTGCCGAAGGCCAACGCCGATTCGTCGAGCACAGTTGGCGACGGCTGGCGCTGGCCCAGCGGGGAAATCCCGCCCAGGACATAGCCGGTGCGCCGCTCGGCCATCTTGGGGTCGGCCATGGTGGCCTTCTTCGATCCAAGAGCTGCCGCGATTGCCTTGAGATCCAGCGTGCCGCTGACCGGAACTATGCCTACCGCCAGCTTGCCGTCAATGTCCACCATAAAGGTCTTGAAGACCCGCTCGGGATCGATACCGAGGACCTCGGCCGCTTCAAGCCCGTAGCTGGCCGCCGAAGGATCGTGCGCATAGGGGTGCAGCGTGAAAGGAACGCCGGCCGCAGCCAGTACGGCTGTGGCCGGCGTTCCTTGTGAAGCCTGTTTCTTGGCCATTCCCGGTATCCCGGATCAGGACAACAAGCGGTCCGCCGCGGCGACCTTGCGCTTGATCCGCCCCAGCATGGCCGTCATGCCACGCATGCGCAGGGGAGTGATTGCCCGGGTGAGGCCCAGCAGTTCCGGCATGTCATCCGGTACAGCCAGGATCTCCGCGGCAGTCAGCCCATCCAGTCCTTCGTGCAGAACCCCCGCGAAGCCGCGCGTGGTAGGTGCCTCCGGCGGTGCCTTGAAGAACAAACGGTAAGCGACGCCGTCGGGGTTCTTTTCCTGTTCAATGGTCAGGAACAGCGGCGACTGGCACTCCACCACTTGTTCCAGCAGCTCAGGGTGGTCCAGCAGCCGTTCCGGCAAAGCCGGGAGCCCACGCGAGAACTCAAGCAACAGCTGAAGGCGATCGGGCTCGGTCAGTGCCTGGAAGTCATCGACAATTTCCGCCAATGCGGCGGGCAAAGTATAAGTACTCATCACTTCCAGCTTACGCAAGTCCGGGCCGGTCTGGCTCCTGTTGCTTGAATATGGCTTAGCCAATGTGGCAGGCCCATCGGGCAGGGCACGGAGATTCCGGACTACTTTCCGGCGAGTGCGGGGACGGAGCCTCGCTCAGCGCCCTTGGCGATCGGGACGCGCACTGCATTGCCCCACTCCGTCCAGGAACCGTCGTAGTTGCGGACCGTTTCGAAACCAAGCAGGTACTTCAGGGCGAACCAGGTGTGGCTGGAACGCTCGCCGATACGGCAGTAGGCCACGACGTCGTCGCCTTCCGTGAGGCCCGCTTCCCCGAGATAGAGGTCCTCAAGTTCGGTCCGGTTACGGTACGTGCCGTCTTCGGCAGCGGCCCGTGCCCACGGGATGGACGCCGCGGTGGGGATGTGCCCCCCGCGCAGGGCGCCCTCTTCGGGGTAGGCAGGCATGTGGGTGCGCTGGCCGGTGTATTCCTCAGGGGAGCGGACGTCGATCAGCGGCTTGCCGAAGTGGGCCAGCACGTCATCCTTGAAGGCACGGATCGGGGCGTCGTTCCGGTCGATCACGGGGTACTCGCCCGGGGCGGGCTGGGGGACATCAGTGGTGATGTCGCGGCCCTCGGCGATCCACTTGTCACGGCCGCCGTCCAGGAGCCGGACGTCCTCGTGGCCGAAAAGCGTGAAAACCCAGAGGGCGTAAGCGGCCCACCAGTTGGACTTGTCGCCGTAGATCACCACGGTGGTGTCCCGGGAGATGCCCTTGGCGGCCGCCAGGGCCGCGAAGGCTTCACCGTCGACGTAATCCCGGGTGACTTCATCATTCAGGTCCGTATGCCAGTCGATCTTGACCGCGCCCGGAATGTGGCCGGTCTCGTACAGGAGGACGTCTTCGTCGGATTCGACAACAACCAGCTTGCCGTCGCCAAGCGCGCCGCCTTCAAGGGCTGAGGCAAGCCACTCGGTGGACACCAGGCGTTCGGGGTGGGCGTACGCGGCGAACTTCTCGTTCTGTTCAACGGGGTAGGACATTGGTATGGCCTTTCACTGACACTTTCACTGACACCGGGCGGCACCGGGCGTTAGGACATGCCCGGGCTTTAGTCCCACAGTATCGAGGGCCGGGGACTAAAGCTCCTCCCCGTTCATATGGTGAAATATGGCCTTCATCACGTGTCCGCCCGGGGCATGGCATTGCCGGTATTCTTGCTGGGGACTTACGACACGAAGAACGGACCGCATTGGTACAGATCGAACAGCTCGCCGCGCGCACGCCGGCGGTCTCAGCGGATGAGATTCTCAAGGGTTTCTACCCTTCTCCACGGTTCGGCGAGGTGTCCTTCAAGAGCTACCGGCCTGATCCGAACCAGCCCAGCCAGGCGGCAGCGGTCAAGTCCCTGGAAGCGTTTGGGGCGACGGTCGGAGCCGGCGACGGAGACGGCCTGTTCAAGCGCCTTTTCAGCAAGAAGGCCAGCACCAGGGCCGGCATCTACCTCGACGGCGGATTCGGCGTCGGAAAGACCCACTTGCTGGCCTCCCTGTGGCACTCGGCTCCGGGTCCGAAAGCCTTCGGGACATTCGTGGAGTACACCAACCTCGTGGGCGCCCTCTCCTTCCGGAAAACCGTGGAGGCTCTGAGCAGCTACAAGCTTGTCTGCATTGACGAATTCGAGCTCGATGATCCGGGCGACACGGTGCTGATGTCCCGCCTCATGCGTGAATTGTCCGACGCCGGTGTGAAGCTCGCTGCCACATCCAACACTCTGCCTGGTTCACTGGGAGACGGCCGCTTTGCCGCCGTCGACTTCCAGCGGGAGATCCAGGTCCTTGCGGACCAGTTCGATGTTGTCAGGATCGACGGGGAAGACTTCAGGCACCGCGGCTTGCCCGCGGCTCCGGCACCCTTGAAGACCGAAGACCTCAAACGGCAGATGCACGCCGAGTTCGACGGCCAGACCGTGGCCGTGGACGACTTCCGCGGCCTGATCGACCACCTCGCCGGTGTCCACCCCAGCCGCTATCGCAAGCTGATCGCAGGCATCGATGCTGTTGTCTGGCGCGACGTCGAAACCATTACCGAGCAGGCCGTCGCCCTACGCTTCGTGGTACTGGCCGACCGCCTGTACGACAAGGACGTCCCGATCCTTGCCAGCGGTGTGCCCTTCGACAAGCTCTTCACTGAGGAAATGATGACTGGCGGGTACATGAAGAAGTACTTCCGCGCCGTGTCCCGTCTGACCGCCCTGGCACGCGAGGGCCAAAACCACGAGCCGTCGTAGAGATTGGGGCAGGCTGCCCCACGCTCTACTTTTGGGGTTCCCTGTCTTTCAGGACCCAACGCACCAGGATTCCGGCGGCAAGCGCCCAGAACGCGGCGCCGATCCCGGCGAAGCTGAGGCCCGAGGCCGCGATCAGGACCGTCACGGAGGCTCCCATGCGTTCTTCGGCAATAGCCAGGGCAGAGGCGATGGCGGATGCCAGGGTGCCCAGCAGGGCCAAGCCCGCGACGGCTTCCAGGAGCCCTGCCGGTGCCGCCGCCACAACGGTCACCAACGCGGCGGAGAAGGCTGCCAGCATGAGGTAGGCCAGGCCTGATGTGAAGGCCGCGATCCAGCGCCGGCCCCGGTCCGCACCTGCTTCTTCCCCTGCCGCCAGGGCAGCGCTCAACGCCGCCAAGTTGATCGCATGCCCGCCAAAGGGAGCCCCCAGCGCGGTCCCTGCGCCGGTCACCAGCATCGACTGGCGCCACGGGACGGTGTACCCGAAGGACTTCAGCACGGCCACCCCCGGAATGTTCTGGGAAGCCATGGTGACAATGAACAACGGCAGGGCGATGCCGGCCACGGTGGTGGGAGTGAAAGCAGGGGTGGTCCACTGCAACTCAGGCAACAGTCGGTTCACAGGAATATCCACGCCGTTGACCACGATGTAGATTCCGATGACTGCGAGTGCCACCAACAATGCGGCAGGGACCGACCAGCGGGGTGCCAGCTTCATCATGACCAGCCAGCAGAGGATCACCGGAGCCACCAAGAGGGGAGCGGTGCCCAAGGCTTTGAACGGGGCAAGGCAGAGGGACAAAAGCACTCCGGCCAGCATCGCCTGGGCGAGGGCCGTGGGAATCTTCGCCATTAGCTTGCCAAGCGCCGGAATGAGCCCGGTCAAGGCAATCAGTACACCAGCGATGAGGAAGGCGCCGACGGCGGCCGGCCACCCGCCGTCGGGCACTCCGGTTCCCGCCAGCAAAGCGGCCCCTGGCGTCGACCACGCAAGGGTGACAGGCAAGCGGGAGCGCCAGGAAAGCCAGAGCACGCCGAGCCCGAAGGCGAGGGTGAGGGCCAGGAGCCCGCTGGCGGCTTATTCCTGGGTGGCCCCCACCGCCCGGAGGCCTGCGAGCACTACTGCGAAGGAAGAAGTGAAACCGACCAGCGCGGTCACGATTCCAGCAACAAGCGGGCGGGAGAGCTGCCGGGAGGCGGAAGCTGGACGTGGCTGTCCGGTGTGGAGTGATGACGCTGGCATAGTCCATCACGTTACCGGAGCCTTGGTGCGCGTGCCGAGGCGGTAACAGTTAAACGCCAAGGGCACCGGCGGCGCCTCGCGGCGGGACCGGTGCCCCGTTGACGTAACTGTAATCGGGAGCTCTGGCCGGCAGAACCGGCTACGGAGCCTCATTGGCGGAGGGAGCTGTCCAGGCCGTAGCCCTTTCAGCGTCACCGTCGAGGTTGTCCACGAACTCGGAAGCGGCTCTCTGAACCGCATCTAGTCGTCGATAAAATCGGCGGTCTATTCGATCCCGTCCTTGATGGCTTCTTCACTGCCACCAACGAGGTCCTGAACTTTGCCCTTCAGATCGTCAAGTAATCCCACGGGCACCTCCCTTCAATCACGGAGCCAGTTCGCTCCTCCGTTCTCGATCCTAACCCGAGACCTTGGAGGTGCCAAGGGAAAATTTGACTGGAATGTCAAACGATCCTTGGAAAAGGTCACAGCTGCTTCTCGGGAGAAAGCTCCTGGTGGCGGGGGCTGTCCGGATCCATCAAGGAGTGCTTGCGACCGTAGCTGAAGTAGATGACCAGTCCGATGACCAGCCACACCACAAAACGCAGCCAGGTTTCCCAATGGAGCTGGAGCATGAGGAAGCCGGATGCGAGCATTCCGAAGGCCGGAACCACCGGCATGAACGGCAGCCGGAAGGTACGGGGCGCATTGGGCTTCTTGTAGCGGAAGATGATGACTGACAAGCACACCACCACAAACGCCGCGAGGATGCCGATATTGGTCAGGTCGGCGACGGCCTTGATGGGGAAGACGCCGGCGAGCAGCGCCGAGGCGATGCCTGCGATCCACGTGACGCGCTGCGGGGTGCCGTGCTTGTCGGTCCCCGCAAACCAGCCCGGGAGCAGGCCGTCACGGCTCATGGAGAACCAGACACGGGTGACGCCGAGCAGGAAGGTCAGCATCACGGTCAGGATGGACAGGACCGCGAATACGGAGATGATGGTGGCGATGACGGGCAAGCCGACTCCGGTGAAGGCGGAGGCGAAACCGGCGGTGGGATTGATGTCCTTGTAGTTCTGCATGCCGGTAAGTACCAGGGTGGCCGCTACGTAGAGGAGCATGGCGATGACAAGCGAAAGGACGATTGCCTTGGGCATGTGCTTCTTGCCGTCCTTGGCTTCCTCCGCGGCCGTACTCATGGCGTCATAGCCGAACACTGCGAAGAAGACCGTTGCGGAGCCGGCCAGGACCGGCCCGAAGCCGCTGGGCATGAATGGGTTGTAGTTGTTGGTGTTGATGTAGAAGATGCCCAGACCGATGATGAACAGAATGAGCACCACTTTGATGGCCACCGCCACGAGTTCGAAGCGGCCAAACGCCTTGGTTCCGCGGCTCAGGATCCAGGTGACCAGCAGGCAGACCAGGATGGCCGGAAGATTGATGACCCCGCCCTTCCCCTCGTCCACGGTGGAGGT
Organism: Arthrobacter sp. 01T428; assembly: GCF_056398685.1. Classification (NCBI taxonomy): domain Bacteria; kingdom Bacillati; phylum Actinomycetota; class Actinomycetes; order Micrococcales; family Micrococcaceae; genus Arthrobacter; species Arthrobacter sp. 01T428. The sequence continues at coordinate 78,262 of NZ_JBFTPW010000007.1, forward strand.
CATCCAGGTGGGCATGTGGATGCCTATTCCGGCGAGGAATGCGTCAAAGTAGCCGGAGATGCCGATCGCGACGACGGCAACGATTGCGATGTACTCCAGCAGCAGGTCCCAGCCGATGAACCATCCGATGACCTCGCCAAGGGCGACGTAGCCATAGGTGTAGGCGGATCCGGCGCGGGGGATCATGCCCGCGAATTCGGCGTAGGAGAGTGCCGCGGCCGCAGAGGCAAGGCCCGCAACCAGGAACGAGATCAGCACGGCCGGGCCGACACCCGGGGTATCCGCGCTTCCGTGCGCCACGAGCCCGGCCAAGGAGAAGATCCCGACGCCGATGATGCCGCCGACGCCGATGGCCGTCAGTTGCCAGAGGCCCAGGCTTTTGAAGAGCCCGCTGTGCTTGCTTTCCTCCTCGATGTCGTCAATGGGTTTCTTCCTCATGATCGAGCGGACGAGAGTTTGTTGATTCACCATGTGCTCCTGCGTGTGGGCGTGGACGAATTAGGCCTGAAGAAAAGTATGCGAGCTGAATCACATTGGATAAAGTGATTTTTGCTGAGTGGTATTGATCAGTTCTGCTGATCTTTCGGGTGGGCGACACAGGTAGGCGGGGCGTAGTGGGTGGCTGCGGGCACAAAAAAAGCAGCTCCGGCGGAGCTGCTTGAACGGTGTCACTGCATTTGACCAGGTGCAATTGCGATGGAGGAAATGGAGCGGACGACGAGATTCGAACTCGCGACATCCACCTTGGCAAGGTGGTGCTCTACCAGCTGAGCTACGTCCGCACATGATGGTCATCCGGCCGGGGCCGGACGTTCATCAACAAGCAAGTTGCCTTGCCTTGGTGGGCGATACTGGGATCGAACCAGTGACCTCTTCCGTGTCAGGGAAGCGCGCTACCGCTGCGCCAATCGCCCAAATGCAATCCGGCCTGGACCGGAAACCAAGGTTTTCACCGAGGTGGGTACGGGATTCGAACCCGTGTATACGGCTTTGCAGGCCGCTGCCTCGCCTCTCGGCCAACCCACCGTGTAAGCACGATTCCTGGGGCTCCAAGAAGTCAATGCCGTGACAGTGTCCTGCGAGCGGACGACGAGATTCGAACTCGCGACATCCACCTTGGCAAGGTGGTGCTCTACCAGCTGAGCTACGTCCGCATAGTCTTCTTCGGCGGCCTGCCCGCAGGGGGCATTCCGTCGCTTTCCGACGAGTAAAAACTCTATAGGAGGTTCCGGGAAACTCCAAATCGATCTGCCGGAATCGTGAGCAATGGGCGTAAGTTCCTTGAATTGGCGCGGAATTTTCGAGTTACACGCTTGTGATTCTTGGGCATTTTCCTGGTTGTTGCCTAGCCGGCCGGCCCGATACTTTCCGGATTTTTGAATTCCGGCCGGGGTCGGTTAGTCTTCTTGTGCACGGGCGATTGGCGCAGTGGTAGCGCGCTTCGTTCACACCGAAGAGGTCACTGGTTCGAACCCAGTATCGCCCACCAAGAAGAGGTCCTGTGCGAAACATGGTTCATGTTTCGCACAGGACCTCTTGTCGTTGCTCGTGGATCCATCGCCCAATCACGCAAGGGGTGACGCCCGGACCACCCGGTTCCTTCCGAGTGACTTGGCTTCGTAGAGGGCCGCATCGGCGGCCGCAATCATCGCGGTGAGGTCGACGGCGTCGAACTCAGTTGACGTGACCCCGTAACTCACCGTTGGGACGTGGATGTCGTCGAGGCTCTTGGCTGCCGCCAAAGAGCGATTGATGTCGGCCGCGATGCTTTCAGCCCTTTCCTGGCTGGCTCCCGGCAAAAGCAGGATGAACTCTTCGCCCCCGTAGCGTCCGACCAGGTCCGTGGATCGTACCGACTCGGTGCACGCAGCCGCGAACGCCTGCAGTGCGGTGTCCCCGGCGGCATGACCGTACTCGTCATTGATCGCCTTGAAGTGGTCCAGATCGGCCAGGATCAATGAGGCGACCGAGTTTGTGGTGTGCAGGCGCTCGAGCTCCTTGGTGGCCAGCTCCATGAACGTGCCACGGTTGAGGAGCCCGGTCAGGTTGTCGCGGGCAGCGCGTTCGCTGAGCCGGTTGATCAACTGATCGTTGCTGAGGGCGGTCATGCTGAACGAGACGGCAACCAGGAGTATCAGCGTGACCAGGCTGGCCATGGAGGGGCCAAAATACAGGCGGAAGTTCGGTCCGCTTGGACCTTCGACGAGATACACGGACAGGCGGCAGAAATAGTAGGCCGCCAGGAATCCCGCGGCCAAGGCCATCGACTTGTGCACATGGGAGTAGCTGGAATCAAGTAGCCACAGATCGCGGGACGCCAACGCGATTCCCACAGTCATGAATCCCAGATAGACCAGGCCCCCGGACCACGTGTTGTGACCGGGGCTTTCCAAAATGGAGGCGATGGCCGTGACGCCACAGGCCGCGGCAAATTGCCACCGAGGCGGCGGTAACATCCTGAGGGACCGGGCGCCGGTCCACACACTGAACGCTCCGCCCACCAGGAGGACGTTTCCCGAGGGATTCGCCCAGACTTGATACGGCGTCCCGTTGAGAAGGAACGCAAGGTTGCCTGCGAGGAAGAAGAGGAGTGCGATGCACCACCACCCGTTGTAGGACGACCGCGTGCGCCTGAAGGATGCGTAGAACAAGAGGAGCAGGGTCAGGGCGACCACGCCTAGGGCGACTCGCAGTGTTGTTATATCGAGGACCAAGATGCGCTCCAGTAGCCGAGGACGTGACCAATTATGGCACCGTGAGTCAAGGAACCTTGCGCGCCATGCGTGGGGGCCTTGTGAATTACGGGACGGGGAAGTTCCGTCGACGGCCACCAAGGCTCCGCGTTTTCTTGTCGGCGGTGTGTGAAAGAGTTTTCTTATGACAGATCCACTGCTTGCCCATGCCACCGAATACGGCCGGATGTATGCCCGGTCCACGTCCGAGACTTTCTCGGTCCCTTCCATCACCACGGTGATCGGCCAGCAGGCCCATTCCCTGGACGGCTGGTTCGGCTACATGGGCGCCAGCAGCTTGGCGAAGGACCCGGAACTCCCGCAACATCTTTCCAGTCCTGCCAAGATGCGGCAGGCCGTCAACAAGGCAGCCAAGGCCGCGGAGGTGTACCGGGACGACGCCGCGCGCCGCGGCGACCGCGTGCACAACTACTGCGAGCAAGTGGCCCTCCGCGCCCTCGGACGCCCGCACCGCGTCAAGGAAACGCGTGAAGAGCTCGCTTCAAACGGCGAGGAAGCCTTCGCGGCCCGCTTCGATGAATGGTGGGAGTTGTACCGGGTGGAGCCCATCGCTCCCGAGATTACTGTCTGGAACTCAAGCGTTGGTTACGCCGGAACCTTGGACCTCGTCGCCAAAATCAACGGCAGGGTCTGCCTGATCGACTACAAAACCAAGGGCACAACCCGTGACGGAACAGTGAAACCGCTCGACGACAAGGTAGTGATGCAACTGGTTGCGGGCATGAAGGCCGAAGAAAGCCTCGTGGATCCGGTGGCCGGGGAGTGGGAACCGTGGAAATACGGTGAGAACCCGGTCCTGCTTGCGGTGGCTATCGGCGAGACCGAAGTGCGTCCCCAGCGGGCCAATCCGGACGTACTCAAGCACCACTGGTGGAAGTTCTGCGCCTTGAAGCGGGTGTGGGAGATGTCTGCCGATGTGGCCGCAGCGGGAACGGCGCTGCTCCCGGTAGCTCCGCCGTCGTACCCTGCCGCTGCAGCGCCCGCAGGCTCAACTAAACTGGCCTAGGCCCCTTTTGCCGGGACCGAAGCTTCGCCGATCGTGAGGAAAGACAGCACATGGCCATTTTGAGTATCCGTATCATCGGCGACCCCGTGCTCCGCACGGTTGCTGATCCAGTCACGGAATTCGGGCCTGAGCTCGCCAAACTGGTGGCGGACATGACCGAGACCATGGAGGACGTGGACGGTGCAGGGCTCGCCGCACCGCAGATCGGTGTCAGCCAGAGGGTCTTCACCTACCGGATCGGCGGGGTGGAAGGCCACATCATCAACCCCGTGCTTGAGAACAGCGATGACTTCCAGCCCGACGAGGTAGAGGGCTGCCTCTCCATTCCCGGACTCGCGTTCCCGGTTCGTCGCCGCAGGACCACCCGTGCAACCGGTGTGGACATCAACGGCAACACCGTGTCCGTGGAGGCGGAGGGCATGCTCGCGCGCTGCTTCCAGCACGAGACCGACCACCTGGACGGGATCCTGTTCACGGACCGCCTGGAGGGTGAGGACCGGAAAACCGCTCTCCGCGCCATCCGCGCGGCGAACTACCACTCCGTGACTGAACGGACCACGGCCAAGAGGGCCAACACCGTGGGCTCGAGCTTCGGCAGCTTCGGGGCCGCCGAATGAGGGTGCTCTTCGCCGGCACCCCGGCTGTCGCCGTCCCTTCCCTTGACGCGCTGATCGAGGCCGGATTCGAGATCGTCGCCGTGCTGACCAGGCCGGATGCCCCGACCGGCCGCAAGCGGATCCTGACGCCGTCTCCCGTGGCGGCACGTGCGGCTGAACTCGGCATCGACATCATCCACGCCTCGAAAGTGGACGCCGGGACCACCGAGCGGATCGCTTCGTATGAGCCGGACGTCGCCGCGATCGTCGCCTACGGGGGCCTCGTCCCCCAAGCCGCGCTCGGAGTACCGCGCCACGGCTGGATCAACCTCCACTTCTCCCTCCTCCCTGCCTGGCGCGGCGCGGCGCCGGTCCAACGCTCAGTCATCGCCGGTGACGACATCACCGGAGCCGCCACGTTCCTCCTGGAAGAAGGACTCGACACCGGACCGGTCTTCGGGACGTTGACGGAAACCGTGCGCCCCGAAGACACGGCCGGCGACTTGCTGGAGCGGCTCTCGCGCAGCGGGGCGGTCCTGCTCAGCCAGACGCTGTCCGCCGTCGAGTCCGGCAAAGCGGCGCCCCAGCCCCAGCAAGGCGATGTCTCGCTGGCGCCAAAACTGACGCTCGACGACGGCCGCCTCGACTGGACGCAACCGGCCCTCGCCATCAACCGCCGGTCCCGCGGCGTCACGCCCGAACCTGGAGCCTGGACCACGCTCGACGGACAGCGCGTCAAGCTGGAACCCGTCGGATTGCGCCCGGACATCCGGGACCTTGCGCCCGGCCAGGTCCGGGTTGACGGTAAGAACGTCCTGGTCGGGACCGGATCCCATGCAGTGCAGCTCGGGCGGATCCAGCCTGCGGGCAAGAAGATGATGCCGTCGGCCGATTGGGCCCGTGGTTTGGCAACACCAGAAAGCGTGGAATTCGAATGAATGAGTCCGGCCGGCGCGGCCCTAACAACAGCGGGAATCGGGACGGCGGGGGCCACGGCAACCGCGGTCCCCGGGGCGAGAGCATCCGCAACGCCCAAGGCCGCGAACGCAATAGGGGCCCGCAGCGCGGTTTCTCGACCAACGCACCGTCGCAGCGGACCCGGCGCGCGGATCCGGCACGATTGGTGGCGTTCGAAGTCTTGCGCGCAGTCGCTTCGGAAGACGCGTATGCGAACCTCGTGCTGCCCTCACGGATCCGCCACCACCACCTCGACAAGCGCGACGCCGGATTCGCCACCGAGCTGAGCTACGGGGCACTGCGCGGCCAGGGGATGTACGACGCCGTCCTGGCCGAGTGTGTCGACCGGCCGCTCGCCCAACTCGATCCGGCAGTCCTTGACGCGCTGCGGCTTGGCGCCCACCAATTGCTCGCCATGCGCGTTCCTGCCCACGCCGCACTCGACCAGACGGTCGGGTTGGCCCGCGCGGTCATCGGGGCCGGCCCGTCGTCGCTCATCAACGCAGTGCTTCGGAAAGTCACCGCCAAGACGCTGCCGGAGTGGCTCGACCACCTGCTGGAGAACGAGACCGACGAAACCAGGATCGCCTCCGTACGCCATGCGCACCCGGAATGGATTGTCAGGGCGCTGCGCCAGTCCCTCGTCATGCATGGACGTCCCGCGAGCGAAATCACCGAACTGCTCGAAGCCGACAATGCGGCGCCGGTGGTGAACCTCGTGGCGCTGCCCGGCATCGGCAATCTTGATGAAGCCCTGGAGAGCGGGGCCACCCCCGGCGAACTCGTCATCGATTCGGCGCTGTCCAGCGGCGGCGACCTCGGGCGCATGTCCTCCATCCGCGAAGGCACCACGCGCGTCCAGGACGTCGGATCCCAACTGGTAGCCCGCGCCGTCGCTGGTGTGGACCTCGGACAGTCCGCCAAGGACGGCGAGAAGTGGCTGGACCTGTGCGCCGGTCCCGGTGGCAAAGCAGCGCTGCTGGCGGCCCTCGCCCACCAGGAAGGTGCGACCCTCCTCGCGAACGAGCCCGCGGAACACCGGGCAAAGCTGGTCAGCCAAGCCCTCTCGGCGGTCCCGGCGGACGCCTGGACCGTACGGGTAGGCGACGGGCGCGACGTCGGCAAGGAACAACCGGAGACTTTCGACCGCGTGCTGGTCGACGTTCCCTGCAGCGGCCTTGGCGCGCTGCGCCGCCGCCCCGAATCACGGTGGCGCCGGACGCCCAAGGACCTTGCCGATCTCGGTCCGTTGCAGCGTGAACTGCTTAACTCGGCCATCGACGCCGTCAAGCCGGGCGGAGTAGTGGCGTACGTGACGTGCTCCCCGCACCCGGCCGAAACCACCGCCGTCGTCAGCGATGTCCTGCGCAAGCGGGACGACCTGGAGCAGATCGACTCCGGCGCGGCCCTGGATGCCGTCAGCCTGAGCGGCAACCTGGGCGCCGGGCACGGGTTGACCGCCCAACTGTGGCCGCACGTGCACCAAACCGATGCGATGTTCCTGGCCCTTATCCGGAAGAAGCCGTAACCTTCGGCGTCTTTCCCCGGCTGAAAGTCCCGCGTGCCTAAGCTGGAGAACTGCCAAACCACCCAGACCGCCACCAACACTGAGGGAACTGCCTTGACTGAGTGCTGTATCAACCCGAGCATCCTGTCCGCGGATTTCGTGAACCTGGAAGCCGAGCTGAAGAGAATCAGCAACGCCGACGCCGTCCACGTCGATGTGATGGACAACCACTTTGTCCCGAACCTGACGCTCGGCCTGCCGGTCGTGGAGCGGATCCAGGCCGTCAGCCCGGTCCCGCTCGACGCCCACCTGATGATCGCCGACGCCGACCGCTGGGCACCGGCCTACGCCGACGCGGGCGTGGCTTCCGTGACCTTCCATGCGGAAGCGGCGATGGCTCCCATCAAGCTCGCCCGTGAGCTCCGTGCCCGCGGTTCGAAGGCGGGCATGGCCCTTCGTCCGGCTACGCCGGTGGAACCGTACCTGGACATGCTCAGCGAACTGGACATGCTCCTCATCATGACCGTGGAACCGGGCTTCGGCGGGCAGTCCTTCCTTGACGTGACGCTGCCCAAGATCCGTCGGGCGCGTGCCGCGATCGACGGCTCGGGTGTCGGCGTGGCAATCCAGGTGGACGGCGGCGTCACGGAGGAGACCATCGTCCGGGCAGCCGAAGCCGGCGCGAATGTGTTCGTTGCCGGATCCGCCGTCTATGGCCACGAGGATCCGGCTGCCGCGATTGAGCGGCTGCGCGCCGCCGGCCTCGCGGCAATGTGACCGGCCCCGCGGCAATGTGACAACAATGACGCAATTGCCTGCATATTGGTCGGGGAATACATCAGCCATTCCTCCAGTTGTGTCAGAATAGCAATACACATACGTGCTCCGGGGTCGGTGTAATTCCGAACCGGCGGTTATAGTCCGCGACCCGCGAGCCATCGCGTTTCCTTCACGGGAATCACGGCGGCGGACGGTTGAACTGGTGGAATTCCGGTACCGACAGTTAAAGTCTGGATGGGAGAAGCACGTACAGTCATGCTTTGGGCGCTCCGTGCGCCCGGCATCGCGCTGTCGTACACCCCCGGAGCCATCGCGGCATTCGAGGGAAGGAACGACATGGACTTTCTGCGATGGCTCTTCGAAGCACAGATTCCCGTAGGCGGATCTGTGCTTGTTCTTCGCGAAGTGCTAGGCAATATTTTCGGGCTCGCCAGCGCCCTGGGCGGCATGCGCCGCAAAGTCTGGGCATGGCCCATCGGGATCGCAGGCAACGTGCTCCTGCTGACCGTCTTTCTTGGCAACGTCTTCGGTGCCGCCTCACCGGCAACCCTCTGGGGCCAGGCCGGACGACAGATCATGTTCATCAGCGTCGCCGCCTACGGCTGGTACCGCTGGCGCCAAGGCCTCCAAGCAGGCACCCACGGCCACGCCATTGTGCCCGGCTGGGCAAGCCCCAAAGTGCGGATCGGAATGCTGGCCGCCATGATTGCCGGAACAGCCGCACTCACCCCCGTCTTTGATTCCATGGGCTCCTACCCGCCCGTGTGGGCTGATGCCTGGACCTTTATGGGTTCACTCTTGGCAACGTATGGGATGGCGCGCGGCTGGACCGAATTCTGGTTGATCTGGGTTGCCGTGGACATTGTCGGAGTTCCGCTGCTTTTCAGCGCGGGCTACTTTGCCAGTGCGTTTATGTATCTCTTTTACGGGTTCTTCACACTCGCCGGATTCTTCGTCTGGTGGCGTGCGGACCGACGGGAAAGCCAGCCGCTCAGGGCAACAGCCGAGCCGGAAACCGCAGGAGCCCTCTCATGAGCGATGCCATTAACCCGAAATTTTCGGAAGCTGAGTCGGCGGCCATGGAGACCGCACTCCACGTGGCCCTCCGGGGACACCGTGGCGCCAATCCCTTGGTGGGAGCAGTAGTGCTCGGGCCCAAGGGAGAGCAACTCATCACGGGCTACCACCGGGGCGCCGGCACCCCCCACGCCGAGGCGGACGCGATCACCAAAGCGCAGGCAAGAGGCCTCGACCTCGCCGGAACCACCATGGTGGTCACCTTGGAGCCCTGCAACCACGTGGGCCGCACGGGACCGTGCACCCAGGCGATCATCGACGCCGGCGTATCGCGAGTGGTTTACGCCGTGGACGACCCCCACGATCCGGCAGCGGGAGGGGCCGCGAGGCTGCGCGCTGCCGGTGTGGACGTGCGGTCCGGGCTGGCCGCCGCCGAGGCCTTGAAGCTGAACCGGGAGTGGTTCAATGCGGTGGAGGCGAGGCGCCCGTTCGTCACTCTTCACATTGCCCAGACCCTGGACAGCAGGATCGCGGCCGCGGACGGGACCAGCCAATGGATCTCCAGTCCGGAATCGTTGGCCGACAACCACGGACTGCGCCGCTTGATCGACGCCATTCTGGTGGGTACCGAAACCGTCCTGGTGGACAACCCGCGGCTGACGGCACGGGAAGAGAACGGCGATGAATCGCCAAGCCAGCCACTCCGGGCCGTCATGGGTCTACGGGAGGTCCCGGCGGACGCCGCCGTGCGGGGGACTGACGGGAAGTTCGTCCATTTACCGACACGCGACCCTTCCGAAGCTTTGGAGTTGCTCTTCGCCGAAGGCGTCCGGCACGTCATGGTGGAAGGCGGCTCCCGCATCCTGAGCGCCTTCCTTGCCGCTGGCCTTGTGGATGAATTGATCGTCTATCTTGCGCCGACCTTGTTGGGCTCCGGTACGCCGGCCCTGACGGATCTGGGCATCTCCACCCTCGCAGACGCCCAGCACTGGAACTGGGACGACGCCGGTGGCGGTGCGGTCCATGCACTGGGCCGCGACCTCCGGCTGCATCTGAGGTCCGGCCCGTCGGATGGAAACAAACCGGCGTGGACGAAGTCGCACACCGAACACCATGAACCATTTCCGGGCAAGGACGCCTCGGACACCACTACAGGAGGACACTGATGTTTACCGGAATCGTTGCTGAACAAGGCACGGTCCTGTCCGTCGAGCACGACGGCGAGGCCAGCGCTACGCTGCGCCTCATGGCCCCCAGCACCACCGAAGGGCTTGGCTTGGGCGGCTCCATCGCGGTCAACGGCGTGTGCCTTACCGCCACGGACATCGACGGCCGGGAGTTCAGCGTTGACGTCATGGGCGAAACCCTCGTCCGCACCACCATCGGCGAACTGGCCGCGGGTGACACCGTGAACCTCGAACGGTGTGTCCAGGCGGGCGGCCGCCTGGACGGCCACGTCGTGCAGGGCCACGTCGACGGCGTCGGGCAGCTTCTGGAGCGCGAGTCGCTCGGCAATTGGGACCGGCTCCGCTTCGGCGTGCCGGCCCCGCTGGCACGGTACATCGCCGAAAAGGGGTCCATCGCCGTCGACGGCGTTTCACTCACCGTCACTGCCGTCAGCCCGGCCGAAGCAGAGAACCCCTGGTTTGAAGTGGGGCTCATTCCCACCACGCTGGACGAAACCGGACTCGGGGCCAAGGCCACGGGCGGGCGCGTCAACCTTGAGGTGGACGTTCTCGCGAAATACACCGAGCGCCTTTTGTCCTTCCGTGCGCCAGCAACCACCGGCGGGGCTGCCCAGTGAGCGCCGCACACAACGGCAGCACCACGGTGGTGCGCCAAGGGCTGGACCCCGTTGAAAAGGCCGTGCAGGCGATGGCGGCCGGCCGTCCCGTCATTGTCGTGGACAATGAAGACCGCGAAAACGAGGGCGACATCATCTTCGCCGCCGAACACGCGACGCCTGCACTCATGGGCTGGACCATCCGCTACAGCTCGGGCGTCATTTGCGTCCCCCTCGAAGGGGCGCGGGCCGATGCCCTGGCGCTGCCGCCCATGGTCCTGGTCAATGAAGATGCCAAGGGCACGGCCTACACGGTGTCCTGTGATGCCGCTGTGGGCGTAAGCACCGGGATTTCCGCCACGGACAGGGCCCTGACAGCCCGGATTCTGGCTGATTCCAGCAGCACGCCGTCCTCGATCACACGGCCCGGGCATATTTTTCCGCTCCGGGCCGTTAATGGGGGAGTGCGTGAACGTCCGGGGCACACGGAAGCGGCAGTTGATCTCTGCCGGCTTGCGGGGCTCGCCCCGGTGGGCGTGATCGCCGAGTTGGTACATGACGATGGTGAAATGATGCGCCTGGACAGCCTCCGGGAGTTCGCTGCGGAGCATGGATGTCCTCTGATTTCGATCGAGGATCTCGTTGCTTATGTTGTAGCGTCGGAGGCTGGGAACCAGGTTGCAATTCCGGCAGGAAACGAGGAGCAGCGATGACTACAGCGACAACGCACGACGGCGGCACTCCGGCGCGCGCAACGCATCCGGTGAGCGGCGGCCCGATTGTCCAGCTACCCACCGCCTTCGGTGAGTTCGTGGCACAGGCGTGGACCGACCTTGCTACCGGTGCGGAGCACCTGGCCGTGAGTTCCCCGAAGGCGCCGCTCGAAGGCAAGGCCCCGCTGGTGCGCCTGCACTCGGAGTGCCTCACGGGCGACGTTTTCGGTTCGTACCGCTGCGATTGCGGCGAACAGTTGGCCTATGCCCTCGAGCTGATCCGGGAAGAGGGCGGCACGTTGCTCTACCTGCGCGGACAGGAAGGCCGCGGCATCGGTCTCGCAAACAAGATCAAGGCCTACGCACTGCAAGAAGCCGGATTCGACACGGTCGAGGCCAACGAGCAGCTCGGGCTGCCGGTGGATGCACGCTGCTACAAAGCGGCTGCCCAGATCCTTGCCGAAATGGGCCTCCACGAAATCCGCCTCCTGAGCAACAACCCGGACAAGCAGAACCGGCTTGCCGCGGCCGGCGTGAAGGTTGTCGAGATGGTGCCCACCGAGGTTCCGTCCCGTGAAGAAAACCTTCGGTACCTTCAGACCAAGAAGGACCGGATGGACCACCGCCTGACCCTCGGTGACACCGAACCAGCCGGCACCCACGCTTCCGCCGGCACATTTGACCTCGAACAAGACTGAACTTCACCTACAAGCCTGACTGAACGGACTAACACACACCCATGAGCGGACACGGCGGCCCCACCATCGACCTCACCACCCTCAACCCGGCGGAAACCCACCAGCTGAAGCTCGCCATCGTGGCGGCCAGTTGGCATACCCAGATCATGGACGGGCTCCTCGACGGAGCACTGCGTGCCGCGAAGGAAGCCGGCATTGCCGAGCCCACTGTGCTGCGCGTCCCGGGATCCTTTGAGCTTCCCGTCGCGGCTGCACGGCTCGCGCCGCATTTCGACGCGGTCGTCGCCCTCGGCGTCGTCATCCGCGGCGGGACGCCGCACTTTGAGTACGTGTGCCAGGCGGCGACGGCGGGACTCACTGAAGTCAGCGTCCGCACCGGGGTGCCGGTCGGCTTCGGCGTGCTCACGTGCGACACCGAACAGCAGGGCCTGGACCGGGCCGGACTGGAAGGCTCGTCCGAGGACAAGGGGCACGAGGCCGTGACCGCTGCGCTCTCCACGGCACTGACCCTCAAGCAGTACACCTAGCAAATCGACGAAAGGGATGTGGGCATAACCGCGCACCTTGTGCGTTCGCTCACATCCCTTCCGTCATGCAATGACCCGACAGGCGGGCACCGCCCCCGAGCAAGTAGGCTGTAGGGCGTGAAGAATTTCGAGACGCTGTTCGCAGAACTGAGCGAAAAGGCAGCGACCCGTCCGGCAGGCTCCCGCACCGTCGCCGAATTGGACTCCGGAATCCACGGCATCGGCAAGAAGGTCGTGGAGGAAGCCGCCGAAGTCTGGATGGCTGCGGAGTATGAGTCCGATGAAGCCGCGGCCGAGGAAATCTCCCAGTTGCTCTACCACCTGCAGGTCCTGATGCTCGCCAAGGGACTGAGCCTGGAAGACGTTTACAAGCATCTCTAGCCACGTCCGCTTCGTCAGGACCTGGCAAGGTCCCACCGGAGCCCCAGCGTGGCCCCCGCGCTCACTGCATGTTCCCTCTGAGAAAAGTCTCATCTGAGAACAGTGCTGTGGGCACCATGCCTGAAACACTTACCTTCCACCCCCAAGAAAGTCCCAACATGCTGCGAGTAGCCGTCCCCAACAAGGGATCCCTGTCCGAAGCCGCCTCCGCGATGCTGTCCGAGGCGGGATACCGCCAGCGCCGCGATACCCGCGAACTGGTCATGGTCGATCCCGACAACGACATTGAGTTCTTCTTCCTCCGCCCCCGCGACATCGCCGTGTATGTCGGCCAAGGAACGCTCGACGTCGGCATCACGGGTCGAGACCTCCTGCTGGACGCGCAGGTCGAAGCGGAAGAGCTGCTTCCCCTTGGCTTTGCCGCGTCCACCTTCCGCTTCGCCGGCCCCGTCGGCGACTTCTCCGCCGTCGAGCAGCTTGAAGGCAAGCGCCTCGCCACGAGCTACGACGGCCTCCTGCGCGATTACCTCGCCGAGCGGGGCGTCAAAGCCAAGGTGGTCCGCCTCGACGGCGCCGTGGAGTCTTCCGTGCGCCTCGGCGTCGCAGACGCGATCGCCGACGTCGTCGAGACCGGAAACACGCTCAAAGCAGCCGGAATGGAGATCTTCGGCGAGCCCATCCTCAAGTCCGAAGCCGTCCTGATCCGTCGCACCGGCGAAGGTGGTGCCGCAAACGGCACCGTGAAGGAAATCGAGGTCCTGATCCGGCGCCTGCAGGGCGTGCTCGTGGCCCGCCAGTACGTCCTCATGGACTACGACATCCGCAAGGACCTCGTGGAAGAAGCCGCAACCCTCACCCCGGGCCTCGAATCGCCCACGGTGTCGCCGCTGCGCGACTCGGACTGGGTTGCCGTTCGCTCCATGGTTCCGAAGAAGGAAACCAACCGGATCATGGACGAGCTGTACGACCTTGGCGCCCGCGCGATCCTGGTCAGCAGCATCCACGCCTGCCGCATCTGACACGAGACAATCCAGGAGTAGCAATGGCTGTAGCAGTACGGGTCATCCCGTGCCTAGATGTCGACGCCGGCCGGGTGGTGAAGGGCATCAACTTCGAGGGTCTTCGCGACGCCGGAGATCCCGTCGAGCTGGCGCACCGCTATGACAACGCCGGGGCGGACGAGCTCACATTCCTTGATGTCACGGCGTCTTCCGGCAACCGGGAAACTACGTTCGACGTCGTTCGGCGCACTGCCGAGGAAGTCTTCATCCCGCTGACGGTCGGCGGTGGTGTCCGTGGCGTGGCCGAAGTGGACAAGCTCCTGCGTTTCGGCGCGGACAAGGCCTCCATCAACACGGCCGCCGTCGCACGCCCTGATGTCATCGACGAGATCACACGCCACTTCGGCTCACAGGTGCTGGTCCTGTCAGTGGACGCGCGGCGCACGAGGCCCGGCTCCGAGCCCACGGCCTCCGGCTTTGAGGTGACCACCCACGGCGGACGCCAGGGCACCGGAATCGACGCCATTGCGTGGGCCAAGGAAGCCGCGGACCGCGGTGTGGGGGAGATCCTCCTGAATTCCATCGACGCCGACGGCACCAAGGACGGTTTCGACCTCGAACTCATCCGCCTGGTCCGTGCGGCAGTCCACATCCCGATCATCGCTTCCGGTGGCGCTGGAAAGCCGGCGCATTTCCCGCCCGCGGTGGAGGCAGGTGCCGATGCCGTGTTAGCGGCTTCGGTGTTCCACTTCGGTCCGGATGACATGATCGCCCAGGTCAAGGCAGCGATCCGCGAAGCAGGCTTCCTGGTCCGCTAGCGGGTCCCGCCCAACTAGCTCGCAGTTGTTGTCGTTTTGAGCCCTCATAGCGACAACAACTGCGAGCTAGTTGGGGTTAAAGAGCAGGTTAGAGGCCGACTTCGGCTGACTGGAGGAGGGCGACGGCGTCGGGCTGGCCTTCGAAGGTGACGAGCGCGTGATGCGTGCGGCCGTGGGCGTGCATCAGGAGTTCACCGGGCTCGCCCACGATGGCGACGGATACGGGTGCCCGCTTGGCAACATGGCGCGGACCGGTAGGGCGGACCAACACGATTCCGAGGTCCACGCCGCGGTAGAGAATGGCGGCACGCTTGATCAGTTCATCCCACAGGGCGTCCGAGTATTCCTCGTCCAAGGCACGGGGGGCCCAGCGGTCTCCGGCCCGGCGGATGTCTTCCGTGTGCACGAAATACTCAATGAGGTTCGAGGACTCGTCGAGGGCCTTGATCTTCAGGGGAGACAACGCCGGTGGCCCCGAGCGGAAGGTATTCACCAGCTCGGCGTAATCTTCCGGCGTTTTGAGCTTCGAGGCCAGTTTGGCCGTGGCTTTATCGGAGGCCCTGGCGAGGCTCTTGATGAGCAAGCCGATACCGACGGCCGCTTTGCGCTCCCGCAAGTACAAGTGCGCCGCGAGGTCCTTTGTCAGCCACCCTTCGCAGAGCGTGGGGGAGTCAGGTCCGGCCGCCAGGAGTGTTTCGGCCAGTACTTCGCGGGAGGGATCGACGAAATGCATCACTTGTGAAACTAGCACGAGACGCGCTCTGTTGCGCAGTGGAACCGCCGCTGAATTTCGGCTCCATTTGAGGCACTAGACTTGATCTGATGTCTGAGCAGTCAACACCCCCAGCCACGCCCGCCGCCGCTTTCGCCGCGGAGCCCGCCGTCGCGCCCGTCAGCCCGCTCCCGCACGAGCTGGCCACCGCGCTGAAGCGCGATTCCGCCGGTCTCGTGGCAGCGATCATCCAGCAATTCGATACCGACGAAGTGCTGATGCTCGGCTGGATGGACGACGAAGCTTTGCACCGGACCCTGACTACGGGACGCGTGACCTTCTACTCCCGCTCCCGCCAGGAATACTGGCGCAAGGGAGACACCTCCGGGAACGTCCAGTTCGTGAAATCGGTGGCCCTGGATTGCGACGGCGATGCCCTCCTGGTCCGCGTCGACCAAGTGGGTGCGGCCTGCCACACCGGTACACGCACCTGCTTCGATGACCGCAGCCTCGCAGCCGTGACAGGCGAGCGGGACTAGCCCACCACACACCATCCACTGAGGCAAGCACACAAGAAGGCGGAGAACACAAACCATGCAGGACCTTGGAATCATCAGCCCGGGCCTGGAGGAGTTCCGCGAACTCGCCGCACACAGCCGGGTCATCCCGGTCCGGCTCAGGGTATTGGCCGACGCCGAGACGCCCATCGGGCTCTACCGCAAGCTGGCCCAGGGCCAGCCCGGCACCTTCCTCCTGGAGTCGGCAGCCGTCGGCGGAGCATGGTCACGCTATTCCTTCATTGGCTCCCGTTCGCGTGCAACACTGACCAGCAAGGACGGCCAGGCCCACTGGATCGGCGAGCCTCCCGTCGGCGTGCCGGTAGACGGCAGCCCGGTCGACGCCGTCCGTGACACCATTGCAGCCCTGCAGACGGACCGTTTCCCGGACCTTCCGCCCTTCACCTCCGGCCTGGTCGGCTTCCTCGGGTGGGAAACCGTCCGGCACTGGGAGAAACTGACCAGCCCCCCGGAAGATGACCTCCACCTGCCGGAACTGGCCCTGAACCTTGTCACCGACATGGCTGTCCACGACAACATGGACGGCACCGTCCTGCTGATTGCCAACGCGATCAATTTCGACAACAGCTCCGAACGCGTCGACGAAGCCTGGCACGACGCCGTCGCCCGCGTGAAGCGCCTCCTGGACCAGATCAGCACCCCCGTGAAGCAGCCCGTATCGGTGTTGCAGTCCGAAGCCCTCGACTTCGCGTCGAGCGTCCAGGAACGTTGGAACGAGCAGGAATACCTCAACGCGATCGACCGCGGCAAGGAAGCCATCGTAGACGGCGAGGTCTTCCAAGTGGTCATTTCGCGACGCTTCGAAATGGAGTGTGCCGCGGATCCGCTGGATGTCTACCGCGTGCTGCGCAACACCAACCCGAGCCCGTACATGTACCTCTTCAGCCTCGAAGATCCGGACGGCCGCGAATACACGATTGTCGGTTCCTCTCCCGAGGCCTTGGTGACCGTCACGGGCAATGAGGTCATCACCCACCCCATTGCCGGTTCGCGGCCCCGAGGCAAGACCGTCGAGGCCGACAAGGCGCTGGCCACCGAGTTGCTCGCGGACCAGAAGGAGCGCGCCGAACACCTCATGCTCGTGGACTTGTCCCGGAACGACCTGTCCAAGGTTTGCGTTGCAGGAACCGTGGACGTTACGCAGTTCATGGAGGTGGAACGCTTCAGTCACATCATGCACCTCGTGTCCACGGTGGTCGGAGAGTTGGCGCCCGGGGCGAAGGCATACGACGTGCTGAAGGCTACCTTCCCGGCCGGTACGCTCTCCGGTGCCCCCAAGCCGCGCGCCTTGCGTCTCCTGGACGAACTCGAACCTCACCGGCGCGGCATCTACGGCGGCGTGGTGGGTTACCTGGACTTCGCAGGCGATATGGACATGGCGATCGCCATCCGTTCAGCATTGTTGCGTGAGGGCCGGGCCTACGTCCAGGCGGGCGGCGGGATCGTGGCCGATTCCCACAAGCCTTCCGAAGCGCTCGAGACTGTCAACAAGGCGGCGGCCCCCTTGCGTGCCGTGCACACCGCGGGATCGCTCCACAACATTTCCCCGGACGCAGTTTCCGTGGAGACGGTCGTCGACGGGAACCCCGGCCTGTGAGCGCTGCCCGCCCTCAGCCGGCCACCACCAAGCCTCCCGTGTGGGCACGGAAAGGCAATGTCGTGCTCGGCATGGCAATTCTTGCCCTCGCGGTCTTCGGGACCACCACACAGACCTGGATCAACGTCCGGCTCGATCCCGCTGCCGCGGCGAATGCCGATCTCCACGTCCAGGGGAGCAAAGCGGCAACTGCGGTGACCGCACTCGCGCTCGTGGCACTTGCCGGGGGACTGGCATCGTCCATCGCGGGCAAGGTTTCACGCTGGATCATTGCAACGATCATCGTGCTTGCCTCGGCAGGGATCCTCATTGCCGCGGTGACCGTCCTGGCGGATCCCCTCGGCGCGGCGCAGGGAACCATTGCGGCGACCACCGGGATTTCGGGTGGGCAGGCAGCTGCGTCGTCCACTGTGTTCCCCGTGCTCGCGGTCGTGGCTGCGGGCCTGCTCGCTTTGTGCGGCGGCCTGCTGCCGCTCGCGGGCCGGCACTGGAAGGCGCGCACCAAGTACGACGTCGCCAGCAGGGCGGCCCTCGCGGGTTCCGGGCCGGTCGACGAGATCGATAGCTGGGACAGCCTCTCGCGCGGAGAAGACCCTACGTAAGACCCGACTGTCCGGACGTCGGACGATGTCCCGGGTGCGGTCAATAAATGGCAGAATGTAAGCAGTATTCATCCTGAGGAGATTTTCACATGAGCAAAACCACAGTGTCCGCGAGCAAGGCCCCTGTGACCGCTGCGAGCCACAGCGACGCCATCGGCCACGGCAACAGCCCGGCCGCGTGGACCTGCGTGATTGTCATGCTGGTAGGGGCCTTGGTGTCCTCCATCGCCTTTGTCATCGCCAGCACCCCCATCTTCATCGCCGGCATCGTCGTGATGGTGGCCGGCCTGATTGCCGGCTGGGCCATGCGCAAGGCCGGCTACGGCGTCGACGGCAGCAAGCTGAAGAACGCCGGCCACTGACTGTGACCGTTCTTGATGACATCATCGTCGGTGTCAGGGAGGACATGGAGGCCCGCCGCCGTCTTGTTTCCCTCGACGAGCTGAAAGAGCGCGCCGCGGCCACCGCGCCTGCGCTGGACGCGTGGGCTGCCTTGGGCGGTCCGGCGGCCAGCCGCGACGAACTGAAGGTCATCGCGGAAATCAAGCGCCGCAGCCCCTCCAAGGGCGATCTGGCGAGCATCGTCGACCCCGCGGCCCTTGCGGTGCAGTACGCCGACGGCGGTGCCTCCGTGATCAGCGTCCTCACCGAGCAGAGGCGCTTCAACGGGTCCCTGGCGGACCTCGACGCGGTGCGTGCCGCCGTCGACATTCCGTTGCTGCGCAAGGACTTCACGGTTGACGAGTACCAGATCTGGGAAGCCCGCGCCCATGGCGCGGACCTCATCCTGCTGATCGTCGCGGCGCTATCGGACGCACAGCTGCGGGAATTCAGCGCGTTGAGCCACGAGCTCGGCATGAACGTCCTGGTGGAAACCCACACGCCCGAGGAAATCGAGCGTGCGGCCGCGGCCCAGGCCCGGATCATCGGCGTGAACGTCCGCAACCTCAAGACGCTCGACGTCGACCGCTCCCTGTTTGCCTCGCTCGCCGGAAGCATTCCGGCGGGAGCGGTGGTCGTGGCCGAGTCCGGCGTGCGAAACGCCGACGACGTCGCGCATTATGCGGGGAACGGTGCCGACGCAATCCTTGTGGGCGAAGCCCTTGTCAGCGACTCCACCCCGCGCCAGCGGATCAGCGAATTCAAGGCGGCCGGAGCTGCCGCCATCGCCGTCAGGACCTGAGACAGGGCTGATTCGCGGCGTGGACCCGGACAGCAGCAGACGCGGCTGGTAGCTGTCCTGTGGCTCCTGGAAATACCCAACTACCAACTGAACAGGACGGTGAGACTGATGGTGGACGCATCAACAGCCAACTCGCAAGAGAACGTGGCAGACGCATTCCTACAAGGTGGAGCCTCGCTCCGCAACGCCGCCGGGCCGTACTTCGGCTCGTACGGTGGACGCTGGATGCCCGAGTCCCTCATCGCCGCCCTGGACGAGGTCGAGGACACGTTCGAGAAGGCCAAAGCCGATCCGGAGTTCCTTGCCCAGCTGAAGGACCTCAACAAGAACTACTCGGGCCGTCCGTCGCTGCTCACGGAAGCCAAGCGTTTCTCCCAGCACGCCGGCGGGGCCCGCATCTTCCTCAAGCGCGAAGACCTGAACCACACCGGATCCCACAAGATCAACAACGTCCTCGGCCAGGCTTTGCTCGCGAAGCGCATGGGCAAGACCCGCGTCATCGCTGAGACCGGCGCCGGCCAGCACGGAGTTGCCAGCGCCACCGCCGCGGCCCTCCTCGGCCTGGAATGCGTCGTCTACATGGGCGCGGAGGACTGCCGCCGCCAGGCACTCAACGTGGCCCGCATGCAGCTCCTCGGCGCTACCGTGGTTCCCGTGACGAACGGATCACAGACGCTCAAGGACGCCATCAACGACGCCCTCCGCGACTGGGTTGCCAACGTGGACAACACCCACTACCTGCTGGGCACCGCCGCCGGGGCACACCCGTTCCCGGCGATGGTGCGCTTCTTCCACGAGGTCATCGGCGAGGAAGCCCGTGCCCAGATCCTGGAGCAGACCGGAAAACTTCCGGACGCCGTCTGTGCCTGCATCGGCGGCGGTTCCAATGCCATCGGCATCTTCCACAGCTTCCTGGATGACGCCTCCGTGAAGATCTACGGCTTTGAAGCCGGCGGCGACGGTGTCGAAACCGGACGCCACGCGGCCGCGATCACCCTCGGACGGCCCGGCGTGCTGCATGGTGCCCGCTCCTACCTCATGCAGGACGAAGACGGCCAGACCATCGAGTCCCACTCGATTTCGGCAGGCCTGGACTACCCGAGCGTCGGCCCGGAACACTCCTACCTCGCAGACATTGGCCGCGTCACGTACGAGCCCATCACGGACACCGAGGCCATGGACGCGTTCCGCCTGCTCTGCCGGACTGAAGGCATCATCCCCGCCATCGAGTCCTCGCACGCCCTGGCCGGCGCCATCAAGGTGGGCAAGCAGCTGACCGAAGGCAAGGAGAACCCGGCCGACACGATCATCATCGTGAACCTGTCCGGGCGTGGCGACAAGGACGTGGAAACGGCGGCCGAATGGTTCGACATGTTGGATGAAAACGGCAACGTCAAGGGCACCACCCTCTCCACGCGCAAGCCCAAGGGCCCGTCCGAACGCAGCAACCTTGAGATCAGCACTGACGAAGCAAGCGAGGGCCAGAACTGATGACTGAGCAGATGACCAGCAAGTCCGCGGCCGCGATCGACCGTGCGAAGGCCCAGGGCCGGGCCGCGTTGATCGGATACCTCCCGGCAGGCTACCCGGACGTTCAGTCAAGCATCGACGCCGGCATCGCCATGGCGCGTAACGGCGCGGACCTCATTGAAATCGGCATCCCGTATTCGGACCCCGTCATGGACGGCGCTGTCATCCAGGCTGCCACCACGGAGGCAATCGCCAACGGGTTCCGTGTTGCCAGCGTCTTCGACGTCGTAGCGGGCATCACTGCGGCCACCGACGCCGCCGTGTTGGTCATGACCTACTGGAACCCGGTCATGCGCATGGGCGTCGACGAGTTCTCGCGCAGGCTGGCCGAGGCCGGGGGAGCCGGGCTCATCACGCCGGACCTTATTCCGGACGAGGCAGCCGAGTGGTTTGAAGCTTCGGACAAGTATGGACTCGACCGGGTCTTCCTCGTGGCCCCGTCGTCCACGCCGGAACGCCTGGCCATGACGGTGGAGGCAAGCCGCGGCTTCGTCTACGCCGTCTCCATCATGGGTGTCACCGGAGCCCGGCAGTCAGTCAGCAGCGCCGCGGAGAAGGTTGTGGCCGATACGCATGCTGCCGGCGCCGAACGGGTTTGCGTCGGACTCGGTGTCTCCACCGCGGACCATGTCCGCGAGATCGCCGCTTACGCCGACGGCGTGATCGTCGGTACCGCGCTGGTTGCGGCAATCCGCGATGGCGGCGTTGACGCCGTCGCGCAACTCACCAAGAACCTCAGCGCCGGCCTCGGCCGCGCAACAGCGCAGGCCTAGAAAAAGGAAAAGCGTAGACAATGCAGAGTCTCCTCCACGTCGCGGCAATGGCTCCCATGAGCATTCCGAGCCCCTCATGGTCCGGATTTGATATTCCGCTGCCGTGGGGGACTCTGCGCATCCATGCGTACGCCCTGTGCATTCTTCTGGGCATCATCCTGGGCCTGTGGCTCACCGCCGTGCGCTGGAAGCGCCGCGGCACCCCGGAAGGCAGCCTGTGGGACATCGCCATCTGGGCCATCCCCTTCGGCATCGTGGGCGGCCGGCTCTACCACGTCATCTCCTCACCGGACGCCTACTTCGGCCCCGGCTTCAACGGCACGGGTGACCTCTCCCTGATCCCGCAGATCTGGCGAGGCGGCCTGGGTATCTGGGGTGCCGTGGTTCTCGGCGTTGTCGGTGCCTGGCTCGGTTGCCGCCGGTCCGGCGTCAAGCTCACGGCCTTCCTGGATGCCGCAGCCCCCGGGCTGCTGCTGGCGCAAGCGATCGGACGATGGGGAAACTGGTTCAACCAGGAACTCTTCGGCGGACCCACCACCTTGCCGTGGGGCCTCCAAATAGATCCCAACAGCCCCAATTTCCCGGCCGGAATGCCCAGCGACACGCTCTTCCACCCGACGTTCCTTTACGAATCCCTCTGGAACATCGTCGGCGTCGTGGTCCTCCTCGTCCTGGACCGCCGCTTCCATTTCCGCCGCGGCAGGCTCTTCTGGCTGTATGCCATCTACTACACGCTTGGCCGCGTCTGGATCGAAGCGTTGCGGATCGACGATGCCGAACAGATCAACCTCTTCGGCATCACCACGCGGCTCAACGTATGGACGAGCATCTTCGTCTTCGTCGCGGCGCTCATCATCTTCATCGCCCTGAGCCTGCGCGGTAGGCCGGAACCGGACACAGCGTACCTTCCCGGCAGGGAGCCCTCCGCGGTGACAAGCGACGAAGATGAGCCCGCCGCCAACTCAAATGCCGATGAGCCGACTGCTGCCACTGAGACGGACAGCACAATTGTGACCGATGCGAAGGCCCATGATACGGACGGATCTGTCTCAGATACCGGTGCGCATGGTAATCTCCGGAATAACCAAAGCGATCTGGGCCATACTGCTGAGCCTACGGAAACGGCCGAGGAGTCACACGCCGGCGTCACGTCGGATTCCGGCTCCGCGTCCACCGAAACCACCGCCAGCAGCGCCCCCGGATCCGGGCCGGAAGCTGGCAGCACCAAGTAGCCAGCGCTACGGCACAGGGGAACCGGGCTACCGCCCAGAGGCCCCCGGCCACAGCGTCGTGGCACACTTGGCAGTCGCCCGGCAGCACACAGAGGCTCCGCGGTCAAGCTTGGGTCAGGGGCATGCGTAACTGTTCGTTGCGACTTGCCCGCTGACCTACAATTTCAAGTAACTAGCGCTTTGTTATGCCCGTCACACGGCAGGCAAGGTGGGGCCAACGTTGTCCCTTCCATTCGCACGATCTCGAGGAAGGACGTCTTCAATGACCCATCTTCATAACCCAAGCTGGTCCGAAACAGTCGAACCGCAGGGGGCCATCTCGCCCTTCAAGCGTTTCGCTGCGCTCCCGGAAGCCCAGGGACTCTACAACCCTGAGCAGGAGAAGGACGCTTGCGGCCTGGCCATTATCGCCACCCTGCGTGGTGAACCCGGCTATGACATCGTGGAAGCGGCACTGACTGCCCTGCGCAACCTCGAACACCGCGGCGCCGTGGGCGCCGACGAAGGCACGGGCGACGGCGCCGGGCTCCTCATGCAGGTTCCGGACGAATTCTTCCGGGCCGTCACTGAGTTCGAGCTCCCCGCACCCGGCCAGTACGTGGTGGGCACCGCCTTCCTGCCCGCTGAAACCCGCGAAGCAGAGACCGCAAAGGCCGGCATCGAGGCGCTTGCAGTCGATGAGGGACTGACGGTCCTTGGCTGGCGTGAAGTGCCGGTGGTCGGGGACCTGGTCGGCGCCATGGCCCGTGCCTGCATGCCTTACTTCGCGCAGCCGTTCCTTGCTTCCGCGACGGGCGAAGTGCTGGACCGGAATGAACTCGACTCCCGGGCCTGGCGTATCCGCAAGCGTGCCCAGAACAAGTTCGGCGTCTACTTCCCGTCGCTGTCCTCCCGCACCATCGTGTACAAGGGCATGTTGACCACTGCCCAGCTGGAGCCGTTCTACCCGGATCTCTCGGACAAGCGCTTCAAGACCAAGCTGGCCATCGTGCACTCGCGCTTCTCCACGAACACGTTCCCGTCGTGGCCGCTCGCCCAGCCCTTCCGCACCATCGCCCACAACGGCGAAATCAACACCGTCAAGGGCAACCGGAACTGGATGCGGGCGCGCCAGTCCCAACTCGCGAACCCGCTGCTGGGCGACTCCCCGGAGGAGTTGTACCCCATCTGCACGCCGGGTGCCTCGGACTCCGCGTCCTTCGATGAGGTTGCCGAGCTGCTCTGGCTTTCCGGGCGGCCCATCACGCATTCGATCATGATGATGATCCCCGAGGCGTGGGAAAACCACGCCACGATGGATCCGGCACGCCGCGCCTTCTACGAGTACCACTCCCTGCTCATGGAGCCGTGGGACGGTCCGGCGGCGGTGTCCTTCACCGACGGCAACCTCGTTGGTGCGACCCTTGACCGCAATGGCCTGCGCCCCGGCCGTTACTGGATCACCGAAGACGGCCTGATCGTCTTCGCCTCCGAAGTCGGCGTGATCGAGGTCGAACCGGCCAAGGTGGTCAAGAAGGGCCGTGTTTCGCCGGGGAAGATGTTCCTGGTGGACACCGAAGCCGGTCGCATCATCGACGACGCCGAGGTCAAGGCCGAGGTGGCCGCGGCCAACCCTTGGGCTGAATGGGTCAAGGACAACCTGATCGACCTCAACGAGCTACCCGAGCGCGAGCACGTGCTGCACACGGCTGCGTCCGTGAACATCCGCCAGCGGACGTTCGGCTACACCACCGAGGAGTTGAAGATCCTCCTCGGGCCGATGGCCCGGACCGGGGCCGAACCGCTCGGCGCCATGGGCTCCGACACTCCGGTTGCCGTGCTGTCCAAGCGCCCGCGCTTGCTGTTCGACTACTTCGTGCAGTCTTTCGCCCAGGTCACCAACCCGCCCCTGGACGCGATCCGCGAAGAGCTCGTGACCTCGCTAAAGTGCGCCATCGGTCCCAACGGCAACCTTCTCGACGTCGGGCAGGTCCGCCAGCCGCAGATCTCCCTGCCGTTCCCGGTGATCAACAACGACCAGCTCGCCAAGATCGCCAACATCGAGAACGCCGACGGCGACAAGGTCGCCATGAAGGTCCGCGGACTCTACCGTCCGGAGGGCGGCGAAGCAGCACTGCGGAGCCGCCTCACGGAAATCTGCGAGCAGGTTTCCGGCGCGATCAACCGCGGCGTGCAGTACATCGTGCTGTCCGACCGCGACTCCAACGCGCAGTGGGCCCCGATCCCGTCCCTGCTGCTCGTCAGCGCGGTACACCACCACTTGCTGCGCAGCGCCAACCGCACCAAGACCGCCCTGGTGGTCGAGGCCGGCGACGTCCGCGAAACGCACCACGTGGCGGTGCTCGTAGGCTTCGGCGCTTCCGCCGTGAACCCTTACCTGGCCATGGAATCCGTGGAGCAGCTCATCAGCACCGGCGAAGTGGTTGGCGTGACTCCCGAAGACGGCGTCTACAACCTCATCAAGGGCCTCGGCAAGGGTGTCCTGAAGATCATGTCCAAGATGGGCATTTCCACGGTGGCTTCCTACACCGGTGCCCAAACATTCGAAGCCTTGGGCCTGTCCCAGGACCTCGTGGACGAGTTCTTCTCCGGCACCCACTCCCAGTTGGGTGGCGTCGGCCTGGACGTCATCGCCGCCGAGGTTTCGGCACGCCACCAGATGGCCTACCCGGAAGGCGGCATCGAGTTGCCGCACCGTCCGTTGCTCGGCGGCGGCGAATACCAGTGGCGCCGCGACGGTGAACCGCACCTGTTCAACCCGGAGACTGTCTTCCGCCTCCAGCACGCCACGCGCGAACGCCGCTACGACATCTTCAAGTCCTACACCAAGGGAATCGACGACCAGTCCGAGAACCTCATGACCCTCCGCGGGCTCTTGAAGTTCAAGGACACCCTGCGCCCCGCCGTGCCGCTTGAGGAAGTCGAGCCGGTTTCCAGCATCGTGAAGCGCTTCTCCACCGGGGCGATGAGCTACGGCTCCATCTCCAAGGAAGCCCACGAAACCCTCGCAATCGCCATGAACCGGCTGGGCGCCAAGTCCAACACCGGTGAAGGCGGCGAAGACGTGGACCGCCTGCTGGACCCGGAGCGCCGCTCCGCGATCAAGCAGATCGCCTCCGGCCGTTTCGGCGTGACCAGCCTGTACCTGACCAACGCCGAGGACATCCAGATCAAGATGGCCCAGGGCGCCAAGCCCGGTGAAGGCGGCCAGCTGATGGCGCAGAAGGTGTACCCCTGGGTAGCCCGGACCCGCCACTCGACCCCCGGCGTCGGGCTCATCTCCCCGCCCCCGCACCACGACATCTACTCGATCGAGGACCTCGCACAGCTCATCTACGACGCCAAGCGGGCCAACCCCTCGGCGCGCGTGCACGTGAAGCTGGTGTCCGAAGTCGGGATCGGCACGGTGGCGTCCGGCGTCACCAAGGCGAAGGCCGACGTCGTGCTCGTCTCAGGGCACGACGGCGGAACCGGCGCCTCGCCGCTCAACTCGCTCAAGCACGCGGGTGTCCCGTGGGAGCTCGGCCTGGCCGAGACCCAGCAGACGCTCATGCTCAACGGGCTCCGCGACCGCGTGGTGGTCCAGGTGGACGGCCAGCTCAAGACGGGACGCGACGTCGTCATCGCCGCCCTGCTGGGTGCCGAGGAGTACGGTTTCGCGACCGCGCCCCTGGTGGTTTCCGGCTGCATCATGATGCGCGTCTGCCACCTCGACACCTGCCCGGTCGGCGTGGCAACCCAGAACCCCGAGCTCCGCGCCCGCTTCAACGGCAAGCCGGAATTCGTGGTCAACTTCTTCGAATTCCTTGCCGAGGAAGTCCGCGAGCTGCTTGCCGAACTCGGTTTCCGCAGCCTCGAAGAGGCCATCGGCCACGCCGAAGTCCTGGACACCCGGGAAGCGGTGGACCACTGGAAGGCGGACGGACTCGACCTCGACCCGATCCTGCACGGCCTCGAGTTCGACGACGACGTTCCCCTGCGGAACCTCACCGGCCAGAACCACGAGCTCGACAAGCACTTCGACCAGCGCCTCATCGGTATGGCCGCCGAGGCTTTGAGCGACCGCACCCCGGTGAAGATCGCGGTCGACGTCATCAACACGGACCGGTCGGTCGGCACCATGCTGGGCCACGTCGTAACCAAGACGTTCGGCGTCGATGTGCTCGCGACGGACACGATCGACATCACGCTGAAGGGCACCGCCGGGCAGTCGCTGGGCGCCTTCCTTCCGGCAGGCATCACCCTGCGCATGTTCGGCGACTCCAACGACTACGTCGGCAAGGGTCTCTCGGGTGGACGCATCATCGTCCGCCCGGACCGCACCAACGTTTTCCAGGCGGAGCGCAACGTCATCGCCGGCAACGTGATCGGCTACGGTGCCACGAGCGGCGAGATGTTCCTGCGCGGCCAGGTGGGCGAACGGTTCCTGGTACGCAACTCGGGCGCGACCGCCGTCGTCGAAGGCATCGGTGACCACGGCTGCGAGTACATGACCGGCGGCCAGACGCTGATCATCGGCCGCACCGGACGCAACTTCGGTGCCGGCATGTCCGGCGGTAC
Source organism: Arthrobacter sp. 01T428 (assembly GCF_056398685.1). NCBI lineage: Bacteria > Bacillati > Actinomycetota > Actinomycetes > Micrococcales > Micrococcaceae > Arthrobacter > Arthrobacter sp. 01T428. Next base: position 105,566 of record NZ_JBFTPW010000007.1, read on the forward strand.
AGCCTACGTGCTGGACCTCCAGCCTGCCCGGGTCAACAAGCAGGCGTTGGATTCCGGCGAGCTGCAGTTGCTCGAGCTTGACGACGAGGACCGCACCATCGTCCGTAGCCTCCTGGTCAAGCACCTGGAAGAAACCGAATCCGTCCTGGCGGGCCGCTTGCTCGAAAACTTCGATGACACAGCCGCCCGCATCACCAAAGTTCTGCCGCGCGACTACGCCGCAGTCCTGCAAACCCGTCTCGACGCCATTGAAGAGGGCCTTGATCCCGATGGCGAAGAAGTATGGTCTCGAATCCTGGAGGTAACCGGTGGCTGATCCACGCGGATTTCTGAAAGTCCGGCAGCGCGAGACGCAGCCTCGCCGTCCTGTTCCCGTCCGCATCATGGACTGGAAGGAAGTCTACGAAGCCCAGGACAAGGGCGTGCTCAAGAGCCAGGCAGGGCGCTGCATGGACTGCGGCGTTCCGTTCTGCCACCAGGGCTGCCCGCTCGGGAACCTCATTCCGGAGTGGAACGACCTGACCTGGCGCGGCAAAGGCGAGGAAGCGATCGAGCGCCTGCACGCGACGAACAACTTCCCGGAGTTCACCGGCCGCTTGTGTCCCGCGCCGTGCGAAGCATCCTGTGTCCTGGGCATCAACCAGCCCGCCGTGACCATCAAGCAGGTGGAAGTTTCGATCATCGACGACGCCTTCGAAAACGGCTGGGTCCAGCCGCTTCCGCCGGCACGCCTCTCCGGCAAGACGGTCGCCGTCGTCGGCTCCGGCCCCGCGGGGCTTGCCGTCGCACAGCAGCTGACTCGGGTCGGCCACACCGTGGCCGTCTACGAACGCGACGACAAGATCGGGGGACTGCTGCGCTATGGCATCCCCGACTTCAAGATGGAAAAGGAGCAGGTCGACCGCCGCGTCGAGCAGATGAAGGCCGAGGGCACCCGCTTCCGCACGGGTGTGGCAGTCGGAAGCGACGTGACGTGGGAGCAGTTGCGCCGCCGTTACGACTCCGTGGTGATCGCCACCGGTGCCACCGTTCCGCGCGACCTTCCCATCCCCGGCCGCGAACTCGAAGGCATCCACTTCGCGATGGACTACCTGGTGCCCGCCAACCGCGTGGTTGCCGGTGAAACCGTCGAGGGCCAGATCGACGCCAAGGGCAAGCACGTGATCATCCTCGGCGGCGGCGACACCGGCGCCGACTGCCTCGGCACGGCACACCGCCACGGCGCCGCGTCTGTCACGACCCTCGCGATCGGCAAGCAGCCGCCACTCGAGCGCGCCACGCACCAGCCATGGCCGACGTTCCCCACGCTCTTCGAGGTTGCCAGCGCACACGAAGAAGGCGGCGAACGCACCTACCTCGCTTCCACCGTTGAGTTCGTCGGCGAAAACGGCAAGCTCACCGGGGTCAAGGTCGCCGAGACCGAGTTCGTGGACGGCAAGCGCCTCCCGAAGGCCGGCACGGAGCGCGTCATTCCGGCCGACCTGGTCTTCCTGTCGCTCGGCTTCACGGGGGCGGAACCTGCCGGTATCACCGAACAGGTCAGCGCAGAATTCGACGGCCGCGGCAACGTGGCCCGAGATGGGTACTACATGACCAACACCGAGGGTGTTTTCGTGGCAGGCGATGCCGGCCGCGGGCAGTCCTTGATTGTCTGGGCGATCGCCGAAGGCCGCGCCTGCGCTGCCGCCGTCGACAAGTACCTCATGGGCAGCACCATTCTCCCCGCGCCGGTGGCTCCCACCGACCGGGCCATAGCGGTCCTCTAAGGACCGGCGCACGACGCTTTCCCAACTCCAACCGCAGCACACTACTAGGGTAGGTATATGAGACGCGCAAAAATCGTGGCAACGTTCGGACCGGCAATTTCCAGCTTTGACAACACCCTCGCGGTGCTGGAAGCCGGCGTCGACGTCGCCCGCATGAACATGAGCCACGGAGACTACTCGGTACACGACAACACGTACGAGAACGTCCGCAAGGCTTCCGCCCAGCTCCACAAGCCCGTTGCCATCATGGCCGACTTGCAGGGCCCGAAAATCCGCCTGGGTCGGTTTGTCGACGGCCCCCACGAACTCGCCGTCGGTGACACTTTCACCATCACCACCGAGGACGTCCCGGGTACCAAGGAAATCTGCTCCACCACGCTCAAGAGCCTGACCGAAGACGTCAACGTCGGCGATGCACTCCTGATCGATGACGGCAAGGTTGCCCTGCGCGCCATCGAGGTTGACGACGTCAAGGTGGTCGCCACGGTGACCGTCGGTGGCTGGGTCTCCAACAACAAGGGCATCAACCTTCCCGGCGTTGCCGTCAACGTCCCCGCACTGAGCGAAAAAGACGAAGACGATCTCCGCTGGGCCATGAAGCGCGGTGTCGACATGGTGGCACTGTCCTTCGTCCGCGATGCGTCCGACATCAAGCGCGTGCACGAAATCATGGACGAAGAAGGCCGCCGCGTGCCGGTGATCGCCAAGATCGAGAAGCCGCAGGCAGTGGAGCAGCTCCACGAGATCATTGACGCGTTCGACGCCATCATGGTTGCCCGTGGCGACCTCGGCGTGGAACTCCCGCTCGAGGAAGTGCCGATCGTCCAGAAGCGCGCCATCGAACTGGCCCGCCGCTGGGCCAAGCCGGTCATCGTGGCCACCCAGGTCCTCGAATCCATGATCGACAACCCGCGTCCGACCCGTGCCGAGGCTTCGGACTGCGCCAACGCAGTGCTCGACGGCGCCGACGCAGTCATGCTTTCCGGCGAGACCAGCGTGGGCAAGTACCCGATCGAGACGGTCAAGGTCATGGCCCGGATCATCGAGTCCACGGAAGAACACGGTCTTGAGCGCGTTCCTCCGCTGGGGACCAAGCCCAAGACCCGCGGTGGCGCCATCACGCGTGCCGCCGTCGAAATCGCCGACCAGCTGGACGCAAAGTACATCTGTACGTTCACCCAGTCCGGCGACTCGGCGCGCCGTCTGTCCCGCCTGCGTCCCGTCAAGCCGGTGTTCGCTTTCACCCCCGTGGAGCACGTCTGGAACCAGCTGGCGCTCACCTGGGGCATCCAGCCCGTCCTCGTCCCCATGGTGGGCCACACTGACGCCATGACGGCCCAGGTGGACCGCAGCCTCCTCGAGATGAAGATCGTGGAGAACGGCGACCTCGTGGTCATCGCGGCCGGTTCCCCTCCCGGACAGGCCGGTTCCACGAACTCGCTCAAGGTCCACAAAGTGGGCGACCTCGCAGACACGTCCCGTGTGGAAGAGGCCGCAGCCCGCAAGGAAAAGGTCGGACCGTGGCCTGAAAAGAAGAAGTCCAAGTCCAAGGCCTGATCTTTTAGCGCTGTTGAGGAGGCTCCGCCGTGTGGCGGGGCCTCCTCTGTCTTGTTTTGGGGCGGGGTGGTTCGCGTCCGGAGACGACGAAGGGCGCCGCTTCCCGTGGAAGCGGCGCCCTTCGCGGGGAGTGCTAGTTGACCTGGTTGATGATGGTCTCGGCGACCTCGCGCATGCTGAGGCGACGGTCCATGGAGGTCTTCTGGATCCACCGGAATGCTTCCGGCTCCGTGAGGCCCATCTTCGTGGTCAGGAGGCTCTTGGCGCGCTCCACAAGCTTGCGCGTGGCGAATTGCTCCTGAAGGTCGGTTACCTCGCTTTCGAGGGCCCTGATCTCCTCATGGCGGGACAGTGCGATTTCGATGGCCGGGATCAGATCGGCCGGAGTGAAAGGCTTCACGACGTAGGCCATGGCCCCCGCGTCGCGGGCGCGCTCCACGAGTTCCTTCTGGCTGAACGCTGTCAGCAGGACGACGGGGGCAATCCTCGCCTTGACGATCTTCTCCGCGGCAGAAATGCCGTCCATGACAGGCATCTTGACGTCCATGAGGACCAGATCCGGCTTCAGTTCTTCGGCCAGCTGGACGGCCTTCTCACCGTTGTCGGCTTCACCGACAACGTCGTAGCCCTCACCCTTCAAGATCTCGATGATGTCCAGGCGGATGAGGGTTTCATCTTCTGCGACAACTACTCGGCGTGCCGGCTGGGATGCGGGCTTGGACTCCGTCTGTTCTGACACGGGATCTCCTTCAAGACGTACGGCGGGTTCTCAACCATCTTAGTTGCACCCGGTCCCTGCGTATGATTTATCGCTCGGCCGAGCCGGTTCTGGAATTTAGCCTATCTGCATGTAGAGTAGTTTCGCGCACTGCAACAGGGAGCGTTGAGTTCTGTGAAGAGCCCGACGTCGGTTAGTCTTGTTTCGGTGTTTCCGCGCCCGAGTGGCGGAATTGGCAGACGCGCCGCACTCAAAATGCGGTATCGAAAGGTGTGTGGGTTCGAGTCCCACCTCGGGCACGGCATACCCCCTCGTCAGAGGGGGTATTTGCTTTAACGTGTGTACAAATTAGGTGGTCAGTTCCCTCTGACATTGACCGCGGGGTGTGCCTGGCGCCGCGGTTCGCCTGTTTTGTTGTGGGGGAGCGGGTTCAGGGTCGTGGCTGGTTGGCCCTCCGCGTGCTGTGAGCTGGGGTTATATGTTCCTCTCTTGGTTCGTTCGGTAGGTCGTGGTTGGCCTACACCTCTTCATGGGTAGGGGTACTGAGCACGACATGACTTCGAGAGCCTGCGTCAAAGTTCTTCAGTTCTGGCTCATTGCCGGAGCGGAGAGCCTTAGCTGGGGACGGCTTTGTCAGGCCAAAGCGGGTCTGTACATTGTCCACACTTAAATCCGCTTTTTCGTAGCTGTTCGCAGCCATTTGCCTAGTCCTCCTTCGGCCCACATTCTGCTCATCGCATGCGGTGCAATGACGACATGACGCCGGTCTTGAATTTCATTGCGTGCGCGGTTCCGTCGCTGAGCCGACCGAGGGCATTCAGGCCGGATTTATCCGTTTAGTCGATGCGGCACTACGAATGCAAGGGGGGCGGCGCGGGCTCTTAGTCGTTGGCAGGGGCTGTGGAGGTTTGCCGGATCACGCGCTTGACGGCCGAGCGTGCGGAAGCGGCCAGTCTGCCGATAAGTGCCCTGTCGTCAAGCTAAGGAAGAGGGGACCGTCAGGGGCGTTGATTTCTCAGACTCGCCTTGGAACTCGGCCGACAGGGAAACCCCGAGGACGAATGCGGCACCATCGAAGACGTTCGTTTCGACGACCGCGCCCAGGTTCGAGTCGGTGATAATGCGGACAAGCAGGATCACGAACACGACGGCGCTGAGGACCGCTACGATGTGGGAGAACTTATGGATGCAGCGGTAGCCGATGATCGCCAAGGTTGCCGACATGAGGGCAACGTCGAAGTACCCACGGGACACAGAGACCGGGTTACCCTTGCCGAACACCTTGTTCTGATCTTGCATTGACAGCACGCGGCGAGGTTCTTGATGAGGATTGCCGTCGAAAATGCACAAACCCACTAGTAGCAGGTTTGTCTTTTCGGCCGATTTGAACCGGGAGTTAGACTAGGAGCTGGCGGAGAAACAGAACCTGCTTTATCCAGTGGTGTTCCTGCCCTCCTTCATGGTTGTTGAACCTGTACACCTCCATCTCCTTCGTTGGGCCGGGACGGGACGCGTCAGAAGTGCCCGAGCCGTACGCGTTGAAGCTGGCGAAGACAGTAGAGGGCGGGCAGATGTCGTCACTTTGCGCTGCCGAGTAGAGCGCAGGCGCCGTAGCCCATCGTCCGAGGTTGACGCCGTCGAAATAGCGCAGGACGTCAAGTACTTGCTCATACCGGTCCCGATGACGGGCAAGGAAGGCGGCGATTTCCGGGTACGGGCCACGCGGGGCGATGTCGATAGCGCGCGGAAAATCCTGCAGGAACGGGACGTCGGGCAAAGCTGCCACGACGCCGTCGAGCCGACCGGCCACCAGCCCGGAGACAGCTACCACAATGCCGCCGCCCTGACTTCCGCCGGCGAGGACGACTCGTGCCGCATCCACCTCAGGGTGGGATTGTGCTGCCTCCACTGCCCGGAAGGCATCCGTGTACACCCGCCGGTAGTAGTAGTCTTCGCGGCTGCCGACGCCCCGGGTCATGAAGCCGGCATAACCCACGCCGCCAGCCGACGGATGGGGATCAGCAGTCTCACCCACAGCAAAACCGTAACCCTGGCCACGGGTGTCCATGATGAAATGCGCGTACCCCGCCTGCGCCCACCCTGTTTCCTGGTTCGCCAGTCCCCGCCCACCGGAGTAGCCGACGTAGTGGACCACCACAGGCAGCCTGGAACCTGAGTCCCTGATGGCAGGGAGGTGCAGCCATCCCTTGATGGGTTCCCCACCGTACCCTGCGAAGGTCACGTCAAAGGTATCGATCACAGAAAGGTAGTTCTCGACGGGCTCAAACCGGGCGTTCAGGGGGTAGGCTCTGGCATCCCCGATCGTGGCATCCCAGAATTCGCGAAGGTCTTCCGGCATCGTCACATCGGAGGTATAGCTGCGGAGCTGGGCCAACGGGAGGTCAAAAAGTGGCATCGCGTCCGATTCTGTTGTTTTCTGGAGGGGCTGGCTGGATCTGGCTTGGCATTTCCGTACCAGGAGCAGGTCCGAGGGCGGCTGCGGCGGAGAAGGCACCATCGATGGACCAGGAGTGGAGGACGGCGGCCACGTCCTGCCGCTTCTCGTCCCGGACAGCCTCTTCATAGGAACGTTCCAGTAGTGCGTCGATCTGCACCCGCCAGCCGGTGGCTGCGCTTTCGATGGCTGCTTCCACCATGGCCAGGCTGAGGATGTTCGCGTGAACCTGACCCATGGGCGGAGTTCCTGTTCGGAGCGCTGAAACGAACTCGTGCAAGGATCCGTGGACGTCCGGGCCCGGCTCCTCCACCACTCTCGGGCCCGGGTGAACGGGGGCATGCACCTGAACAGTATCCTCTACAGCAATGTCAGCAGCGGCGTCTGCGGGGGAGGATGGGGTCACGGTCGGGGGATTATCACCGTCCCACACGACAGTCCCGTTTTCGCCGCCGAGCCGCCAGGCTGCGTTCCAGGAGGTTTCCTGCCCGGGGCTGCACCAGCTTCCGTTGAACACGAACCGCTCGCCGCCGGACATTTCGAAGGACGCTACGGCTGCCGCGTCCCCTCGATACCAGCTCCAAGCAGGGTTGTATTCCTCGCAGAATACGGAGACGGGGTCCGCGTCCAGGAGGAAGCGCGCCATGTCGAACTGGTGGATGGCCATGTCCAGCAGTAGCGGGTGCTCCATCTGGTCGCGGTATCCGCCGAAATGCGGTGCCTTGAAGAAATCGGCGGACAGCGTGCCCAGCCGGCCGAGCCCGCCGGCGAGAGCCTTGCCGGCGAACAGGTCGCGGTTGTAGCGGCGGGACTGGCTGACCATGAACAGCTGGCCGGTGAGCTCGGCGGCAGCGACCAGGCTCAGGCCCTGAGCCACGGTGGACGCAACCGGCTTTTCGCCCAGCACGGGAAGCCCGGCGAAGAGCGCCTCGGTGGATACGGGATGGTGGGCGGCCGGAACCGTGACGTTGATGACCGCCTGGGCGCCGACGTCGGACGCCAGTTGCGCTGTTCCCCTCCCCACCGGAAGGTCAGGTTTGCCGATCGAGGCGGCGCTGGCACGCGCGGCGTCCAGGTTAAGGTCAACGATGCCGCTGAGCTCCACGAGCGGGGAGGCCTCCACCGCCCCCAGCCAGGTGTGGCCCATGGCTCCGGCGCCGACCAGCAGCACTTTTAGCGGACCCCGGTCGTCCTCAATTGTCGCGAACGGGCGGCTCATGCCGTGGTTTCCTCGTAGATCGCGGTGGCGCCCTTGTAGTCGGCGCCCTTGTAGAACTCATCGGTGTCATATTGCAGCAGTTCCGGAAGTTCCCGGCGTGGCCGGTCGGTGAATGCCCACTGGACGGCGTTGGAGATGACCCGGCGGATGTCTTTGTGGTGATACACCGGGAAGTCCTGATCGCCGGGGCTGAAGTAGAAGATCTTGCCGTGGCCGCGTCGGAAGGTGCAGCCGGAGCGGAAGACTTCGCCGCCGCTGAACGAACTGATGAAGACCAGTTCCTCGGGCGCAGGGATGTCGAAGAATTCGCCGTACATTTCCTGCCCATCAATGATGATGGGGTGCGGAACGCCCTTGGCGATGGGGTGGGTGGGGTCCACGGTCCACACCAGCTCGCGGTCCTGCTCGCTCCGCCAGCGCAGGGTGCACGTGGTGCCCATGAGCTTGGTGAAGATCTTGGACCAGTGGCCTGAGTGGAGCACGATCAGCCCCATTCCCGAGAGCACATGGCGGTGCACCCGCTCCACGATCTCCTCATCGACGTCGCCGTGGGCCATGTGCCCCCACCAGGTCAGGACGTCCGTGTTGCCCAGGACCTCTTCGGTAAGGCCGTGCTCCGGCTCGTCCAGGGTGGCGGTGCGGACGTCGACGGCGGCACCCAGGTTCTCCTCGATACCCTCCTTCACTGCGCCATGAATGCCCCGGGGGTAGAGTTTTGCCACCTGCTCGTGTTCCTGCTCATGCCGGTTTTCGTTCCAAACTGTGACCCGGATCGGGGTGCTTTCACTCATTGAAGCTCCTTGTACTTCTGTCATCGCCGGACTCCACGGGAAAGTAGACCGTGTAGTCGCCTTCAGTTACGTCGGAAAGGGGTACGAATTGTATGTCAGGGGTGCGGATGGTGCGGTACGTGCCTGCATTCCACCAGTGATGCGTCCTGGTCTCATCCGGCGCGAGAATAGTGGTGGCGTCCCCGCCATGTGCGCGTTCGACTGGCACGCGCCGTGAGGTCAATCCAGCGAGAACATAGGGTCCGTCTTCGAAGGACAGTACGCCAGGGTTCTCGGGAGCAGGGATGGCCCGAACCCGGGTCGGAAATTCGACGCGTAGGAGATCTCCCGCCGACCACTCGCGATCGACGAGAACCCACCCTTCTTCCTCGACGTAAGCAAGCTCATTCTCGTTGCAATACACGCGAAGTGGGGCACGGACCCAATCTGGTATTCGTAGTCGCAACGTGAATCGCGTCGTTTGGTCTGGACGCACCTCGATATCGAAGACCATTCGGTCGGGGCGTTCGGTCGGCAGATCCGGCTCCAGACGTTGGATAGCGTTTAGACCGCGCAGGGTTTCAGTTTGTCCGAACACCACACCGTCGAGAGGATCCTGCTGAATCCGAATAGCGACGCTTGTGTCGGCAACATCGTCCCAATGTGTGTCCGAGGGTATGTATTGGCTGATGCGGAGACCATCCTCGTCTCGCTGCACGGCAGCCGTCGCGTGGTGAGAGTGCGCTTGCAGGAGGGTGCCGTGGCAGCACCAGAAGTCGTTGGTGCGCGAGCCCCATTGTTTCTCACTGCCAGGCGCGAGGGAAAGAAAGTACGTCACCATGCCTGTCTTCTGATTTTGCTGCGCAAAAATTCCGTTAACCAGGTTGCGTTCAAAGTAGTCCGCATAGCTCTTTTCGCCCGTCCAGCTATACAAGACTTGCGCCAAACGCATCATGTTGTAAACAGTGCAATGCTCCTGCACGCGGTGTAAACGCAAAAGTACAATCTTCGAAGGTTGCCAGACCTCTCCCGATGTAGACCCACCCGTACAGTAAGTGCCACGGGAAGTAACGGCCTGAAACCAAAACGCTTCGACGATGTCACGCCAGCGCCGGTCTCCCGTAACCTCCCACGCTCGGGCAGCGCCCAGTATTTCAGGGATTTGCGTATTGGCGTGCCTGTTGGTCAACACGTCCTCACCGTTGAGCAGACGATCGAAGAAGCGTGGGCGGTCGTAGCGACTCATCAACACTGAGTATTTATTCTCGCCCGTTTCGCCGTAGAGATTCGCCCAAATCTCCAGCATCCCCCCGGTCTCCACATCCAGAACATCGTCAAGCTGCCCGCGGCTCAAATGATCCGTCCACTGCACGAACCAATCAGCGAAGTTCGTGAGCAGCTTCAGCGCTGCGGCGCTGCCTCCGGTCGCGTACATGTCCCACAGCCCCATGAGGATCTTGTGAACCGTATATTGGGGTGCCCACACCTCCTGACCCTGCACAACCCGGTCCATATATCCGCGCGGAATCCCAGCCACCCACTGACCGCCATTCGCCTCCTGGCATCTGACCAGCTCTTTGACAATGTGGTTGGCTCGCGCTCGTACTTCCTCGTCGTGTGTTGACAGGTAGGCTGCGGCCGACAACCAGTGACCGAGGATATGTCCGCGAAGGTCACTCGTGGGCGATTCCCATCCCCAGTGCCAGTTTTCGGGGCCGTCGGCTGCAGTTTCTCCGACAGTTGTCCCTACGGAGCCGGAGTATCGCCACAACCCCGCCTCCATGCGATAGGGGCGAAGTAAGTTCTCAGCGGTGAGACTCATCAAATATTCGCGATTCACCTGTGCTCTGGACAGCGCGGGACCCTCAAGTAGTTCCGCATCACGAGGTCCTACGAAGCCAAGTGGAATTCTCTGATTCACAAGTTCTCCCGATCAGGTCAAATGGACACTAAGGAAAGGTCGCCCGGCTAAGCCACTGAGGCGATTGTTTTGTTTAGTTGGAATAGTCGTCATTTGGAGCTGGGACCCGGTAGATCCCGTTGGTTTCGGCCACGCGTTGGATGGTAAGCCTTTCGAAGGTAAGTTCGTTGGGCTGGTGAAACACCAGAAAGCGGCTATTTCGTGTTGTGAGCAGCATTGCGTGTCCGCCATCAGATCCAACGAGGGGTTGCGGTTCGTGCGCCCATGGTCCGGTGATGAGTCCGGTGGAGCTGCGGGCCACTCCGACTGAATAGCCTCCTTCGCCGCCGCTGGACCAGAGGAGTGCAAGCCCCGCGTCATCGTGGATCACGAAGGGACCATCAGTGATGAACGCGAGGTCGTCGTAACCCGTTTCCTCATTGCGAAAGGGTCGTGTCCAGGGCGCCTCGGAGGCAGTGAACAGGAGAATCGGATCCCCTCTCGAGGTTCGCAAGTCGTCACTGAGACGCTGCGCATAAATTGCGCCATCCCCTGCCTGAAGCCATTCATGACAGAAGACCAGCCATGGCGCACCGGAGCGGTCCTGGTACAGGGTGCCATCAAGACACATCCATCCACTCGGTGTGACAGGTCCGTCACTCCAGGGTTGGAACAGCCCATCTGGGGCTGCTGCTGCCAGCACCTGGGTGCCGCGGCGGCCCGCGCGGTCGGCGAAGGTCGCAAACATCCACCATGTGCCGTTGTAGTAATGCACTTCTGGCGCCCAAAATTGGGTCTCGCCCCAGAATCCAGGACCCGGACGAAAGGCAGGGAAGGGTCCACTCCACTGCTCGAGGTCATCGCTCTCGTAACGGTCGAACCCGGCCCCCGGCCCGTGCCAGGGGCTCGGATCCGTCGTCCCGAAGAGCAGGTAGCGGTCCTCGTACTCCACGATGTACGGGTCTCGGATGCGCAATTCGGACCGTTCGATCGTGGCGTGGCGTGGGTTCGTTGTTTGGAGAGCGGTTGCCTGTTGTGAGTTGTTGTTCGCCATTGTCAGGACTTCACGGCACCCATCGTGAGTCCGCTTACGATTTGCCGTTGCAAGAAGGCAAACACGATGAGTAGGGGCGCGACGCCGAGCAACGCGGCGGGGAAGAGCAAACTCGGGTCCAGGGTGTAGCTGCCAACAAGGGAGTAGGCATTCACCATCACCGTTTTCAACGATGGATCCTGCACGAAGACCAGCGGAATGAGCAGGTCATTCCAGACACTGAGAGTCAGGAACGTGGCAAGGGTCGCAGTGACGGGTCGGAGGAGAGGGAACAGCACAACGAAGAACGTGCGCACCGGTCCCGATCCATCGATCGCGGCCGCTTCCTCCAGCTCGATCGGAATCTGTCGGAAGAACGACGTGTAGAAGAAGATCGCGACCGGAAGGTTGATGGCGGTGTAGGCGAGAATGATTCCCGCGTAGCTGTTCAGAAGGCCAACGTCTCGAAGCAAGAGGTACAGCGGTGCGATTAGTACAAAGATCGGGACCGTCGAGCCCGCAAGGAAGAGGCGATACACCCACGTCGTCCACGAACGGGTGATACGTGCAAGCGGGTACGCGGCAAGCGCTCCGACGATGATGGTCAAGATCAACGTGCCCGCCAAGACAACGGTCGAACTGAGCACCCCTTGGGTGTAGTTCATCTTCGAATAGGCGTTCGTGATGTTATCGATCGTCAGGCTCGTCGGCCAGCCCAGCGGATCGTTGATCACGTCGGAAGGAGGGCGCAAGGATGTCACGACTGTGTAGGCGAACGGGGCGAAGATCAGGATGACGGCGATGGCCAGGATCACGTCGCCGACCAGCGATAGGGGTCCGCGCCGACGTCGTGCCCCGGCTCGACGTTCCGCTCGACGTTCCCCTCGGAATGCTGTCGGGGCCGTGCGGGTTGCGGTGATGGTTGTGTTCTCCATGTTAGATTCGCTCCTCGCGACGTCGAAGAAGGGATTGGGTGGCTCCGGCAAAGAGCACGACGACAACCAGAAGGAGGACGGCAATGGTCGTGCCATAGGCGAAACTTCCCTGTCCTCCGAAGATCTTTTGGAAGATCAGCATGGTCAGGGTCGTGGTTGAACCGGCTGGCCCGCCGTTCGTCATCACGAAGGGGAGTTCGAAAACTTTGAGCGACCCCAGAAGGGAAAGGGTGACGCTTACGGTTGTGGCCGGGGCGAGAAGCGGCCACTCGACCGAGACAAATCTGCGCCAGCCTGTCGCTCCATCCACGCTCGATGCGTCGAGGAGTTCGGCCGGGAGGTTCATGTACCCGGCTAAAAAGATGGCAGCTGAATAGCCCGAAAACATCCAAATGTTGACCAGGGCGATCGCCCAGAGTGCCGTTGACGGATCGCCGAGCCACACATGTGTGAGCGTGTTCAAACCCAGCGATTTAAGGAGGGAGTTGACAGCTCCGTCTGGTGCCAGAAGCGAGTTCCAGACGAACGCGGCCATCACGGCCGACATGAGAGTGGGAACGAGAATGATTGTGCTGCCCAGTTGGCGGACGCGCGGGCGCATGAACAGAGCCCTGGCCAGGACCAGACCGATCGCATTCTGTGCGATGACCACCACGACCGCATACGCCACCGTGACGCCCAGTGCTCGTATGACGTCGCCGTCCTTTGCCATGGCGGCGTAGTTCGCCGCTCCGACGAAGTCGCCTGCATTGCCAATCTTGCTGTTCGTGACGCTCAACACGAGCCCCTGCACCAGCGGGTATACAATAATGGCGAAGTACAACGCCAGGGCGGGGGCCATGAATGCGATGGCTACGAGCGGTCTGCGGTGGATCATCGAACTTCCTTTAATTGAACTGAACGGCAGGGGTCGAGCTGGATGCCACCCGTCCCCTGCCGCCGTTGCCTACTTCTTGGGCTTGAGCTTCTCGTCGAGGTTCTTGACCGTCTGATCGATGCTCTGCTGACCAAGCCAGAGGGCCTGGATCTGCTCCTGCAATGTTTTCTCGCCCGCGGCATCCGCCCACGTGTTGGAAGGAAGGATGCGGTACCTTCCCTCGTTCACCGCCGCAACGAAGGCCTTTGTCGCGGCTCCGGAGGGGTTCTCGCCGTTGGTGAACGGCGACACTGCGTTCTCGGCGTCCAGGTAAGGCGAGGCGTTCTTGCTCTCAGACCAGAACTCGACGTACTTCTCTGCCGCCGATTTGGCCTTCGACTTGGCATTGACGCTGAACATCGTCCCGACAAACAGGTTCGCGTTCGAATCGGCCTTGCTGGTCGCCGGCCACGGGATGAATGAGTCATCCAGTCCGGCCTTCGTGAACGCTGATTGGTTCCACGCGCCCTGCAGATAGAATGCGCTCTTGCCCGCCTGGAAGTCAGAGATCCCAGTGCTCCACTCATCAACGCCGAGCTCGCTCTTGAAGTCAACAAACCCCTTCGACTGCAGATCCATCAGTTGCTGCAGCGACGACTTCCATGTAGAGAAAGACGCCTTTCCTTGCACGAAGTCCGCGTCGAACGTCGGGTTGTCTTTGTACACGAGCGTGGCAGCAATGGCGTTGATCGCCGCGTCTCCCGTCCACCCGCCCTTGTTGGGCAAAGAAATTGGAGTGATGCCGGCGTCCTTCGCCTTCTGAAGGGCCGCCTCGAACTCGGGCCACGTCGCGGGCGTCGACGTGATTCCTGCCTTCTGCAGCAGGGCGTTGTTGGCGAACAGCGAAATGCCAATAACCTCCATCGGCATCGCATAGGTCTTACCCTCGTTCTCAACGAACGGCTTGATCTCCTTGCGCACCCCGCCCACCCAGGGCTGCGACGACAGATCCTCGAGGTATCCCGAGGATCCCCAGTCCTGAACCTTGGCCGAGTCGGTCATGATGACGTCGGCGGTGTTTCCGGCGAGAAGTTCGGACTGCACACGCTGGGGATATGCAGCTGACGGGATGAATTCGTACTTGAGCGAAATATCAGGATTCGCCTTCTCGAAGGCGGCGTTGATTTCTTTCACGTTCGCCGGCTCGGCGTCGCCGCCTTTCCAGCCATACACCTTCAAGACAGTCTTGTCGCCGGTTCCGCTTGCGCCAGTCGACGAGCAACCCGTCATCAGGAGCGCGGACAGGGCGAGAACAGCTCCCACGACCAGGCGTCCGCGACGGCCTCTAGTGCTGTCTGAAGGAGCAACATCCCTGCGAACAGGTCGGGTGCTGTGATTCATGGTGTCCTCTCCATTGAGAATTTGTAACGCTCCAAATGGGCGCATCTACAGAATGATCTCGGACCATGGATTTGTCAAGTCAGCGCTTTCGACTCTTCAGAGATGCCCGGGAGCGGTGTTCGAGGAATCCTCTGTGAATGTCCCGTAGCGGCGGGCGCCGTCTGGCGCGCGCCGCTTTGGCACGCTCCACCGCGGAGCCTTCAAAAAGCGAACGCAGTGACGTCACGAAGGCGATATCGACCCGCTACGCCCGCTTCAATCTGGCAGCGAGAAGCAGGTTCCGGAGGAGTTTGTGTGCGAGGACCGGCTGCACCGGGACCATGGACGGAAGGCGGTGCGGATAGCACCGGAGGCTGAGGGCCGTCCACCCGCGGGCGCCGCAGCGTCCGCCCTTCGGGGAGCCGGTGATGGAGGCTCTGCGGTTCTGCTGGGCAGGGCAGGGGGCAGTCGCTGCGCAGGTGCCGGCGACAACTGATGTGGTTTCCCCGGGTCAGCGGGCTAAGCGGTTGATTCGCGCGCGACGAGGTGGAACGGAACGCTGAGTTGTTCGGGGACCGAGTCCGGGTCGGTGAGTTGCTTGGCCAGCAGCCGGATCGCCTCACGCGCCATCCACTCTTTGTCGATGAACATCGTGGAAAGCGTCGGTGAAGCAAACCGGCCGTCTTCGATGTCGTCGATTCCGATCACCGCGACGTCCTCCGGGACCTTCAGGCCGCGTCGGCGAAGCGCCGACATCGCGCCCAGTGCGAGCAGGTCGTTCGCGCAGAAAACCCCGTCAAACTCGACGCCGGCGTCGACGAGCTCTTCGATGGAGCGGGCTCCGTCTTCGCGAGTCCAATCCCGAACGGCCGTGACGGGCCCGGCTTCGCGCAGACCGGCCTCCTCCAGCGCCAGGTGAAAACCGGCTTCACGCTCCGACACCACGAATGGGTCACCGAACGTCTTGTCCCCGATCATCACCAGTCGCGACCGGCCCTGATCCAACAGGTGCTTGGTGGCAGTGTGCGAGATCGCCACCGAGTCAATGCCGACGCGATCAACGGACGACAACTTCGATCGCTCACCCAACAGCACGAGCGGTGCCCGACCACGCCTCAGTTCGATCTCTTCGTCCTCGATCACCGATGGGCTGAAGATGAGACCATCCGCGGAGCCCAGATTCCACGAGTCCGCAGCTTCTCGTTCACGCTCCAGGAGATTATCGGTCTGCTGAACGATCAGGCGCATCCCGGCATCGTCGGCTGCTGCAACCGCGGCCCGCGCCAACTCGGCGAAGTAGGGCTGCGCAAAATTGGGGATCGCAAGACTCACGAGACCCGTCCGCCCTGAGACGAGATTCTGGCCAATGGCCTGGGGGCGGTAGCCGAGTTTTTCGATGGCCGCGTTGACGCGCTGGCGCATCGATTCCCTAACATTCGGATGGTTTCGGATCACGTTCGAAACGCTGCTCTTCGAGACGTGCGCCTCGGCGGCGACGTCTTCCAGTGTTACTTGCCGGCCCATTCCCGTCCTTCGATCATTAACTCGCCGCGCCTGAAGATCCATCGGCCGGCGGCCGATTTGGAGCGTACCAAAGACAGTAGCGTACGAAAGACAGTAGCGCGATGTGGCTGTGTCGGCGATTTGCCGACACAGCGACAGATTGAGTTGGTGACTAGCCCAGCTCTTTCAGCGCGAGGTCATCGCATGCCCCGGCCGCCGATCCCGCGTTCTTGTAGCAATAGACGGTTGCTTGCGTGCTGGCAGTGCCCGTGGTGAACACCACTGCCGAGGGAGCGTATGTCGCCCCGGCCACCGCGTGGAATGACTCGGCAGCGCCGAATGACTTGACGCCCAGAGCAATCTCCTCGCCCGACACCGCATGCAGCCACCCAGTGAGAACGTACGTCGTGCCTGGCCGGAGGCCGCTGATCGTTTGCTGAACCCCGCTGTTCGCCGGTCCCGTCGCGAGCCCGAACGACCCGCTGTGGGCGGCACCAGCGGTGAGGGTGCCGGGGACTGACGACGACGGTGTCCAGGGTGATGGAGAGCCGGTCTCGAACCCTCCGTTAGACACCAGGCTTCCCGGGTTGGTGAGCTTGATGATGCTGAAGTCGTCACAGAAGCCCGGGCCGGTCCCGGCGTTCTTGTAGCAGTAGATCGTCGCGGTCGTGTTGGTGGATCCGGTCGTGAACGCCACCGTATTGAGTGCCCAGGCCGTGTCGGTCGATTTGCTGAAGGTCTCCGTTCCGCCGTAGTTCTTGACTCCTATCGCGAGCTGCTCGCCGACGACACCCACCTTGACCCATGCCAAGAGGAGGTACGTGGTCGAGGGAGTGAGCCCGCTGACAGTGTTTTCGGCTCCGCTGTTCGCATTGCCGGTCTGCAGGGCAGAGGTGCCATTCGACCACGTACTTGTCGTCACTGACGATCCTGACCCACTCAGCGTCCAGGATGTGAGGGCTCCCGAATCAAAGCTGCCATTTGGAACAAGATTCGTGCTGGCTCTCTCATAGGCACCGATACTGGGTACGGCCGCAATCGGATTGCCGGCGAAATCCCGACCGCCGTTCGAGGCGATGGGGACGCCAGCGCCCAAGGCGGGCGAGGACTCGCGCGGCTGATAGGCCGCCGCGCCGCCCGAGGCCTGCGTCGCGGATTGCAGCGGACCGACCAACTGTGGCGACAGATAGATGGTCCCCGTCGTCGGCTCATTGTTATTGCGCGGCCCATACAGCAGGTTGTTGGCGAAGACGGAACCCGTCGTCTGCAGGTAGCCCTTGGATCCGAAGTTCAGCACCAGGTTGTTTCGGAACTTGTAGGAACCTGACTGCGTATTGCCGGTTCGCGTTCCGATCACCGATGTCGCCCGTCCGGATGAGATATAGATGGTGTTGTTGTAGATGTCCGGAAGGGGCGCGGCTGAGCCGCTCTGGTTGGGGATGGCCCCGGGAAAGTCAAACACGTTGTGGGCTCGGTTGAAGTTGCTGGTAATCGGGCAACCGGCCGTGTTCGTATCGTCTTCGCTCACGTTGTAGCGGACGACCGTTCCGTCGCTTGGGGGTTCGCTCCCGATCTGCTGCATCATCAAGAGAAAACCACCGGAGTTATTGCGCGAGTAGTTGTACTGGATCGTCGTATTGTGGTTGCCCCAATCGACGTCGAACGCCATGCCGTCCTGCTGGTTGATCGTGCACGCCACTGTGTTGTTCTGGATCGTCGTGTCGCTGCTGCCGGCCACCCAGATTGAAGCTGCGGCCGTATTGCAGATGTTCCCGGAGGGCGGGCAGCCGGTCGTCGCTTTGACCCCTCCGTATGCCGCATCATTCCCGTCAATCAGCGCTGCAGCGCCGTTGACGACCAGGATATCGTCGCCGCCGGAGTACCGGATGTTGTTGTTCAGGATGCGAATGTTCGTCGTCTGGCCCGTGCCACGAGCGTTGCCGTCTGGTGTGACAGCGATGGCGATGCGGTCGACGTGGTCGAAGGTGTTGTTGGCGATGGTGATGTCGTTCCAGGTGGAGACGGACGCGGTCTGGTCGGTCTGGATGCCGATTCCCGCGTTCGACGAGTACCAGCCGCCTGACCATCCGGAGATGTTGCGAACGGTCATGTCGGTGACGGAGATGCCCGAGAGCGTCGTCCCCGACGAGTTCTCGACCAGCACTCCGCTCCTGAACGCGGGGGACGCCGCGGCGTTGCGGACCTCGAGACCCGAGAGTTGCCACTGCTGGACGTTGAGGAGCTTGATCACTGCACCCACCACGCCGTTGCCATCGATGATCGGCTTGGCACCAGATCCATAGCTTGTGATGACGGCGGGACTGCCTGCCGCTCCCGACCCGGACGGTGTCAGCTGACCCACGCAGGTCATTCCCGCCTTGAACAGGACTCGTTCGCCAGGGCCGAACTGCAGGGAGTTCACCGGTGCCAGCGAATTCCACGGACTCGCCTGAGTCCCCAGGCCATTCGTGCTGGCCGAGCAATCAACGAAGTGGTCTGATCCTGCAGCGTTTGCCACCCCGGCGTTGCTTTGTGCCGCCACCGTGAGGAGTACGGCGGCGAGGAGGGAAAGCATGGCTCGGGGACGTTTCGGACTTTTCAGCATGGGATGTCCATTCTCCTTTGAACAGTGAGATCCTTGGAACGCTCCAAGGACTGGGGTACACTGTCCTGCAGAACGCCCAGGCTGTCAACGACCATTCGGGTTGGTCTGGCCCAACGACCTCGATTTCAATGACGCTCGCGAGAAGGATCCACAATGACGTTGCCCTTGATCAACCCTGACGACCTCCCCGTTCCGGTCGATGTTTCTGATAACACCGCAGCGTTGGCGGGCGTTAAGCAGGTCATCGATGCCGGGCCCTACGACTCGACCTGGGAGTCGCTACAGAGGTACCGGGCACCGCTGTGGTATCACGACGGCAAGTTTGGGATCTTCCTCCATTGGGGAGTGTTCTCCGTCCCTGCGTTTGAGGACGAGTGGTACTCCCGCTCCATGTACCTGCAGGGTACGAAGTCATTCGAGCATCACATCGCCACATACGGAGCGCAGCGCACATTCGGGTACAAGGACTTCATCCCAAGTTTCACCATGGACAAGTTCCAGCCCGACGACTGGGCCGCGCTGTTCAAAGAGGCCGGGGCGCAGTTCGTGGTGCCGGTGGCCGAGCACCACGACGGCTTCGCCCTGTACGACACCGATCGTTCGCGCTGGAGCGTGACGCAGATGGGGCCGCGCCAGGACGTGTTCCGGCAGCTCGGCGACGCAGTGGATCGTGCCTGGATGGTTCTCGGCGCGTCGAGTCATCGCGCAGAACATTGGTTCTTCATGAACGGAGGTGCCCGGTTCGACTCCGACGTTCGCGATCCCGCTTACGCGGACTTCTATGGACCGGCCCAGCGTGAGGAGATCGCGCCGAATGAGCGCTTTCTCGAGGACTGGCTTCTGAGGTGTGTCGAGATCGTCGACAAATACCGGCCGCAGATCTTCTACTTCGATTGGTGGATCGAGTCGGCTGCGTTCGAGTCGTATCTGCGTCCCTTCGCTGCGTACTACTACAACCGCGCCGCCGAGTGGGGCCGTGAGGTCGTCATCAACTTCAAGTGGAATTCATTCGCGCCCGGGAGCGCTGTCTACGACATCGAACGCGGGACGATGGGCGGCATTCGCGACGACGTTTGGCAGAATGACACGTCGGTGTCGCGAACATCGTGGAGCTGGGTCGAAGGACACGTGTACAAAGGCGCCGACGAGCTAATTGCCGAACTGGTTGACACCGTCTCAAAAAACGGCGTTCTCCTCCTGAACGTCGGACCGAAGCCCGACGGCACCATCCCGGAAAGGGAACGACAGCTCCTCAAAGCGATCGGGGAGTGGCTGACCCGAAACGGGGAAGCGATCTACGGCAGTCGACCGTGGATCATTCCCGGGGAAGGTCCAACGGTGGTCATGGCCGGCTCGTTCGTCGACACTTCCTCGCCTGATTACACCGGCGCCGATGTTCGTTTCACGACTCGGAACGATATCACCGGCGACTACGTTTATGCGACATTGCTTGCACATCCGCAGGATGGAAAAGCCAGAATCCGATCGTTTGGAAGCGGCGCCGGGCTCCTTACCCGAGGAATCCGGGAGGTTCGAGTCCTCGGTTCTGCCGACGACGTTGCTTGGCAGCGTTCCGCTGAGTCGCTTGATGTGACGTTGCCGCCCCAATCGTCGACGGCGGCGGGTCCGGTCGTGCGGCTCTATCTCGAAGACGAGGCTCGCCCACCCCGTCAAGACTTCTTGCACGGATGAGGAGGATATCCGTGCTGGGAGACTGCAGGACAGTTAGGGCAGGCGGGGGAGCGCGGCCTTCGATGGGCACCTAAGCGTCGGGGTGCAAGCTGTCGTCCGGGGCTGTCGTTCGCCAGGACGTGAAGAGCACGGTGAGGTTAGGGCGCGAAGGGGCGCAGCAGTAGGGCCCTGCGGTGACGACAGCTTCCGGGTCAAGAGGCGCTACCCTTACCAGCTGCCATGGGTCGTCATCAACTCGGGCCCGGACGGTCAGGGCGTTGCCGGACCTACTAGCCCGGACAGTGACGTACCGGCCACCCCAGCCGGGAACCGGGGACAAAGACCAATCAGATACACCACGCGTCACCACCGCTCCGAGGCTTTCCTCGCCGTCGCTCCACTCGATGCCCGTCTTGATCCATGTCGTGTCATCGACACGGATGAAAATCCCGGCCTGGTCGAACTGGGCCGAGAAATCGAGATGGAAAGACACCTCCATGGCAGTGTCCTGCCCGAAAGGGGCGAGGAGGGCGTGTTCGGTGTCGTGAATGAATCCGTACGAAGTGACGCGCCAGGCGTCACTCTTCTCGACGGCGGTCACCAGCATGCCGTCTTCGGCAAACTCCACGTTCGCAGGTTCGGTCGTCCAAGTTCCCTCGGTCCAAGCAATTTCAGTCATTGTGTCAATTCCTTTTCGCCGCAGTCGGCGTCGGCGTGGCTGTCTTGCTGGCAGGCTTGGACACGGCGTCGCTCGACGTGCCGCTGCCTCCGCAAGCCGTCAAAGCGATGACGATCAGTGCCGAGCCCCAAATCCATGCAGAGCGTTCTCATTCATAGATTTCCCCAGGAAAGTCGAGTGGTACGACGGCAACGGCAGATGAGATAACACTACTGCCTGCCAGAGCGAGGAACGGTACTCGCCAGCCTGACGCGCATGCACGGGTATTCATGACCCGGGAATTGCCGGCACAACCGGCCTAGTCAAAGCCCCGATCAAACCCTGCCCAGACAAGTTTGGCGAAACTTCAAATACGATCAAAAACCTGTAGGTTTTCCTATACGATATGAGATAGCATGATTTACATCACAGCAACGTGGATCGAATGAGCCGCGTCCCCACAAGGAAGGACTTGAGATGGCCATCAGCGACAAGACCGAGAACGACACGCAGGAAGCCCCGGCAACCAAGGCCACTGAGCACCCCGGACGCCGCGGGCTCATTGCCGGCGCAGCCGCTGGTGCTGCCGTATTTGGCCTGACCCGCCTCATTCCGGGCGCCGACGGCGGTGCGAGCTCTGGGGGTGCCGGCGCGCCGGACAAAGAACCTTTGGTGGACAAGTGGCGTCGTACAAAGGAAGCCAACCTGGGCTGGGAGTTCTCCACCCCCTTGATGCAGTTCCGCAACTCCGCAGGGGAGCCGGACGGGTTCAGCGTTGAAATGGTCAAGATGATGATGGCAGACCTGGACAAGGACATTAAGATCAACTTCACCGAGATGCCCTTCGCTCAGCTGGTCCCTGCGCTGGTGTCGGGCAAAGTCGAAATGCTCGAACCGGTGACGAACCTGCCGACTCGGGCAAACGAGGGCATGTTCGCGGATATCCCGGCGAACTATGCAGCCATCTACGCTCTTCGTAAGCCTGGCAGCACTCTTGAAAAGGACGCCCAACTGAACGATCCAGCCGTGAAGATCGCTGTGATCCAGGGATCCTCGCAGGCCATTATCGGCGCCCAACGATACCCCAAGGCAACGTTCGTTGCTTTGGCCGATGCAACTGTGGCTATCGCAGAGGTTGCTTCGGGCCGTGCGGACATCACGTTGGCATCGATCTTCAATGTCATGAACGGGCTCCGCAACAACCCGGGCCTGACGGTGTTGCCCGGCGATCCGCTGTACGTAGACGTCAACACCTTCCTTCTGCCCCAGGGCGACTTCAAGTCCCAGGTCTGGGTTTCAAACTGGCTTCGCCACCACGCTGGCCGTGGCACGATCGCGACACTGTGGAACAAATGGGTCGGAGATGCGCTCCGGACCGAATTCAAGCTCCCGGTCGTCACCGTCGGACCCGGCGGCGCCCTCATTGAGGTCTAACCGGGATAGCCTCCCCACATCCACTTAGGAAATAATGCCTGATATGAATTGGGGCGAAGTCCTCAGCCGGTATGACCTCTTCCTTGCCGGGGCAGCAGTGGACATTTACATTGCCCTTGCAAGCTTTGTGCTAACAGTCGTCGTCGGCCTCTGCTTAGCCTCGATGTCCCGCGGAAACGGTTTTTTCAGAACGATTTCCTACATCCTCGTCCAGTTCGTGCGCGGGGCCCCGTTGTACGTTCTCCTTCTCTGGGTCTATTTCGGCGTATCGCAGGTCATCGGCTTCAACATCCCGCCGGTGGCTGCCGTGATCGTCGCGCTAGGCATTGCAACGTCCGGAGTCACGGCCGAGGTCTTTCGATCCTCATTCCTTGCCCTCGACAAGGGACAGGCGTTGGCGGCCAAATCCTTCGGAATGACACGCTGGCAGGCTTACAGTTCCGTGCTGTTTCCCCAAGCAATCCGGATTGCCTTACCCCAGCTGGGGAACGTCTTCGTCATGCAACTCAAAGGGGCCACCTACGCTGCCGTCATCGGAGTCGCTGAAGCCGTTTTCGTAGCCCAGGACATGTCGACAAGCCTGTTCCTGCCGTTCGAGGCCTACGCAGGATTGGCAATAATCCTGATCCTGATGGCCTTCGCGGCGTCCTTTGCCTTCAACCTCGCCGAAAGGGGGCTACGGATCAAATGAGCGACTGGTTCGAAAAGCTTTGGGCCACGTGGGGTCCTGTTCTGGGTTCCACCGGTGCGATCTCCGAGGGCATCTACGTGACACTCGCGGTGACCTTCGCATCCTTCGGCCTTGCCTGCATCGGTGGGCTCATCCTGACCCTGATGCGTCTGAGCGGCCTCAAGTGGCTGGAAAAGACCGCATTTGCATTGACGCAGATCTTCCGGTCGCTCTCGGCTTTTGTTTACATCCTCTTTATCTACTTCGCACTCCCTGCCGTCACCGGCATTCCGATCCCACCCATCGTGGCTGGAATTATCGGTCTTACCATTCTCAACAGCGCCTATATCGCAGAGATCCTGCGCTCGGCCTTGTCCAGCGTTGGAAGCGGCCAGCGGGAAGCGGCGGCCGTTTTGGGCATGTCGGCCACCCGCACCTACACCGACATCATCCTGCCGCAAGGCATCCGGGTGGCCATCCCTTCGTTGGTCAGTCAGTGGACGATCATCCTCAAGGATTCGTCGATCATCGGTGTTATCGGCGTTGCCGACATCATGTACAGGGCAAGCCACACAGCTGCCAAGACCTTCCAATACTTCGAGTACTACACCCTTGTCGGACTCATGTACGTGGTGGTCGTTTTCATCATGACTATCTTCAGTTCATGGGTCGAGCGAAAGCTGCGGATTCCGTGACCTGGTCCCTCACTCATGCTCGCCGGCGGCCTTCCACGGCCGTCGGGCAACAGATCTTCAAGCCAGCACCCCTTATACGCCAGGCAAATGGTGCACATCAAACCGGAAGGCTCCCATGCGTTTTCAATCAAAGGTAGTCCTCATCACTGGAGCTGCCGGCGGTTTGGGGGAGGCCTGCACCCGACGCTTTGCAGCTGAAGGCGCCTCACTGGTCCTGACCGATCTGGACCAGGACAAAGTCGAGACTCTGGCGGCCAAGTGCCGTGCCGGGTTCGGGACGGAGGTCGTGACTGTGGCCGGCGACGTCTCGGAAGAAGAGGTCGTGAACCGGGTGGTGGCGACCGGCCTGGAGGCGTTCGGGAGCATCGATGTGCTGTTCAATAACGCCGGAATCAATCCAACTGGCAACGTCGTGAACACCCCGCTGGACGTTTGGGATCTGACCATGAAAGTCAATGTCCGCTCAGCGTTCATGATGACTTCACGCGTCATCCCGTCGATGATCGAAGCCGGAGGCGGCGTCATCGTCAACACAGCCTCCATCGCCGCGTTCAAGGCCTCCACCAACGAAGCCGCGTACAGCGTCTCCAAGGCAGCGTTGCTCCAGCTGACCAAAGTGACGGCCCGAGACTTCGCCGATGCCAACATCAGGGCCAACGCAGTTTGCCCAGGAATTCTGGAAAATTTCATGGCAGACCGCAAGGTCATTTCCTCCGACGAAATGATGGAAAAGCGGCGGGCCAGGGTGCGGGAAATTGTTCCCTTTAAGAGGGAGGGGCGCTATGAGGAGATCGCTAACCTCGTTGCTTTCCTTGCCTGCGATGATTCGTCGTATGTCACCGGCGCTGCCTTCACGGCTGATGGCGGCCTCACAGTATGAAAGGGCCACAAGCCATGAACGATCCGCTAGTCGAAAACGGCGAAGAACTCATGACGCACGAGGATATAGCCGTTGGAGACATTGAAGATCTCCCTGACGCGGACCCCCAGCGCGACGAAACTGAACAGCGCGTACCGATTCTTGCACTTCGCAAAGTGTCCAAGACCTACAACGCCGGCACCGCCAAAGAGGTCAATGTACTCAAAGGCATTAATCTGGACGTCTACACCGGCGAAGTAGTGGTCCTTGTCGGCCCCAGCGGCTGCGGCAAGAGCACACTGCTGCGGTCCATGAACCTCATTGCGCCCCCAGACACGGGATCCATCACCTTCAAGGGCAAGACCTGGACCAACAGTGAGATCGACTTCTTCGATTTCAGGGGTCGCCGGGCAGAAATGCAGGCGATGGCACAGTGGCGGATGTCCATGGGTATGGTTTTCCAGAGTTTCAATCTCTTTCCCCACAAGACAGTGCTTGAGAACGCCATGATAGGTCCGCTCAGGGCTAAGAACATTGATCGTGTCGAAGCTGAGAAACTTGCCCTTGCCGGGCTGCGCAAAGTCGGCATGGAACAGAAGAGAGACTTCTTCCCCAGTTCCCTCTCCGGAGGTCAGAAGCAACGCGTTGCCATTGCCCGTGCGCTTGCTATGCAGCCTGACGTCATGCTCTTTGACGAAGCGACCTCCGCTCTGGACCCTGAGTTGCGGGTCGACATACTTGAGGAAATGAAGCAGCTCGCATCCGAGGGGATGACCATGGTGGTCGTCACCCACGAACTTGCCTTCGCGCGGGAGGTCGGCAGCCGCGTCATTTTCATGGAAAGCGGTCAAATTGCCGAGGATGGGCCAGCCAAAGAGACCATCGACAACCCCACGCACCCACGGTTCATCGAGTTCCTCCGTGCACTTCACCACTGACACGCCGGCCGGCTTCGCCCCAAGTCGAGCCCACGGCAGTTACGCAAGCAAAGGACGCATCACATGATCACTGCTCAGGGCGTCTCCAAGTCCTACGGGGCTGTGGAGGTTCTCAAAGATTGTTCCCTGCAGGTGGAGAAGGGGGAAGTCGTCATTATTTGCGGCCCGTCCGGCTCCGGCAAGAGCACTTTCATCAAGACCCTCAACGGACTCGAACCGATCAACGCGGGACGAATTGACATCGCCGGGTTCAAGCTGGAGCCGGGCAAAAAAGTGCCCCGGAAACTCCACTTCAACGTCGGCATGGTCTTTCAACACTTCGAACTCTTCCCACATCTCACGGCCCTGCAGAATGTCGCATTGCCCCAGGTCAAGGTTCTTCGCCGAAGCAAGGCCAAAGCCATGGAACGGTCGAAACAACTGCTGGCCCGTGTCGGGTTGGAAGCGCACGGGGACAAATACCCGCAAAACCTCTCTGGTGGGCAACAGCAGCGGGTGGCTATTGCGCGCACCCTGGCGATGGACCCTGAGATCATGCTCTTCGACGAGCCGACATCCGCGCTGGACCCTGAAATGGTCAACGAAGTGCTCTCAGTCATGACTGGTCTGGCCAAGGAGGGCATGACCATGCTGTGTGTCACCCACGAGATGGGCTTCGCCAAAAGGGCCGCGGACCGGGTGGTTTTCATGGACCAGGGCAGGATCCTCGAAGACCTGCCCGTTGAAGAGTTTTTTGAGAACTCCACAACGCAACGTGCCAGGGATTTCCTCTCGAAGATTCTGGTGCTGTAGGGCCGACGGGTCCTTTTGGTGTTAGGGTCCGCGACTCGGCTGAGTCCACCAGCCTACGGTTCAGATGGAATCGTGGGGCCCCGCCGTCCTGGACATCTTCCGTGAAACGATTTCACTATTGAAGGATCTCCTATAGGATTTCCAATAGCATGATACGCGTCACGGTAGGCGGCGCAGAGAACAGTCCGTTTGCCCTAAGCAACCCGGGAGGGAAGAACCACCGCCGATGAAACCCGCAACAAGCACCATTCAGCAGACAATCCCGAGAAGCAACGAAAGTGGGGGGACGCAGGCCATGAGCAGATTCTTTTACGACGTGGCAGTGGTTGGTTCCGGCGGCGCTGCTCTCGTTGCCGCGTGCGCCGCGGCCGACCGCGGTTTGTCCGTCGCCGTCCTGGAGTCGACGAATCTTCTTGGTGGGACAACAGCGCTCTCTGGTGGTCAGATGTGGATTCCAGCTTCTCCGGCTCTGACTCGTGCCGGCGTGAAAGACTCCGCTGACGATGCCCTGCAGTACTTGCGGCGTATCACGCTCGGAACCACCTCGGAAGCGTCCCTGCAGTCTTTTGTTGCCAACGGGCCGCGCTTTATTGACTACCTTGAGAACGAACTGGACATGCCGGTGGTCAATATTGACCGTCCGGACTATCACCCCGACTGGACGGGCGCCGCCTCCGGTCGTTCGCTCGAGCCGTCGCCGGTCTCCACGGAGGAACTTGGTCCATGGCGTGATCGCACCCGGACATCGCCGATAAGGGGACCCATTACCGGCCCTGAAGGACGTACCGGGGTCCAAGAGTCAGTTCTTCGTGAGCGCTCCGCTGCCGACGTTCGCACACAGGGTTCCGGGCTTGTTGCGGGTCTGGTGAAGGCGGCACTGCGGCGCGGTGTCGATCTGCAGATCAATTCGCGGGTCACGGCCATCACAAGGGCACCCGAACAGTTTGTTCTGGACACTGAAAAGGGCCAGGTCAGTGCAGGAACAGTAGTACTGGCCGCCGGCGGTTTTGCCAGCAACGCAAACCTTCGCTCTGCCTTCCTGCCCCCTGTTGACATCGTCCCCACCGCGGCACCTGGATCGTTGGGGGATGGCCTGAAGATGGGCACCTCCCTTGGCGGGTCTCTGCGGGGGATGAGCGAAGCGTGGTGGACCGCTGCGATATCCATCGGCGGCGAATCCATAGACAATGCGCCCTTGCATCGTAACGTCGTCCGGGAACTCGCCTACCCGGGATCCATCCTCGTCAACGCGGCAGGGGAGAGGTTCGTCAATGAAGCAAGTTCCTACAACGACCTCGGCAAAGCGTTCTTTGCGTTTGATCCAGCCAGCCACCGGTTCCCTAACCAACCGGCGTGGCTGATCTTCGACGCCGACTTCCGCAGCACCCGAACGGTTGCCGGAGTGGCCCCCACGGCGAGCCTTCCAAACGAATTTATCCAGGAAGAGGACCTTGAATCCCTTGCCGACCGCGCCGGTATCGACGCAACGTCGTTGATTCAAACCGTCACCCAAACCAACCAGATGGCTGCAACCGGCACCGATATCCAGTTCGGCCGGGGGAACAGCCCCCACGACCGGTTCAACGGCGACGAAACACACAAGCCCAACCCCTGCCTTGGCCGTGTGGCGCAGCCGCCATTCTTCGCTGTCCCGGTCGTCCTTGGTGCCAACGGAACCAAAGGCGGCCTTGCCACGGACCACGTCTCACGAGTCCTGGACCACGACGGCATACCGGTCGAAGGACTCTTCGCCGTCGGTGAGAACGCAGCGGCATTAATGGGCCCGGGATACGCAGGATCAGGAGCCTCCCTGGGCCCGGCCCTCACCGCGGCCTTCACGCTTGCCGAACACCTGGGCCGACCCCGAACCAACTCCCAGGCCAGCGACCACAAACACTCAATAGCCCCGCAGGTTAAACCCTCCTGACCCGGGTTGCACCACAGAAAGGAGGCCACACGTGGCCACCCAAACCAACAACCTACCCCGGCCTAAACCGAGGATTGTTCTCGCCGCATGCTTCGGTCACGCCGTTGAATGGTTCGAATTCGGCGTTTACGGATACCTGGCGACGGTGCTGGGAAAACTGTTCTTCCCAAGCGCAGATCCGGCAACCTCGATCCTGTCGGCATTGGCGGTATTTGGCGTAGCCTTCCTGGCCCGCCCCGTGGGTGCTGTGATCTTCGGCAATCTCGGAGACAAACTCGGCCGTCGGGCCGTCCTTTCCACCACGATCTTGCTTATGGGCGGCGCCACAACAGCCATCGGCCTGCTGCCTACCTACGAGGCCATTGGCGTCCTCGCGCCCGTTCTGCTGATCTCCCTTCGTCTTCTTCAAGGACTCTCCGCCGGTGGTGAGACATCCGGTGCAGCAGCGTTCCTTGCCGAGTCAGCTCCCGAAGGCCGGCGTGCGCTGTGGACTTCCAGCATCCAGGCAGTGGGAATCGTTGCGTTTGTCTGTGCGGCGTCCCTTGTAGCGGGCCTGACGGCCGTCCTTGGTGAAGAGGCATTGATCGCCTGGGGTTGGCGGATTCCTTTCCTGCTGTCGCTCCCGCTGGCCGGCATCGGGCTCTATCTCCGATTCAAAGTCGAAGAAACCCCTGCGTTCCAGGCAGCCGTAGCCAAGGAGGAGTCCGAACACCGGCCCGTGCCGATCAGGCAGCTGCTCGGTCACCACAAGAAAGCACTGCTGCTCCTGATCTGTATCGTCATGGTCGAAGCTGTCGCCTCCTACGTGGCCAAGACGTACGCCTCCACTTACCTCATCTCCACGATCGGTCTGAGTTCCAGCGCGGCTCTGCTGTCCACATCGGTGACTTTGTTGCTGGCGGCGGCGTTGATTCCCTTCTACGCCCTGCTCAGCGACCGGATCGGTCGTAAGCCCCTCCTCATCGGCGGCACCATTGGACTCATGGTTCTGGCCGTCCCGGCCTTCCTGCTCATCGGATCCGGCAGCCTCGGCGGGGCCATCGTCGGGCAGATCATGGCCATTGTTCCGGGAACAGCCATTTCCGTAGCCGTGGTCGTGGCCCAAACCGAACTCTTCCCGACCGAGGTCCGCTACTCCGGTGCGTCACTGGGCTACAACGTCGCGTACGCCCTGTTCGGCGGCACCGCCCCATATATGGCAGCGTTCCTTGTAGCTTCCACCGGCCTGAAACTCATGCCCGCGTTCTACCTGATCGTGATCGGGGCTATCGGGATGATCGCGATCTTGAAGCTGCCGGAGACCTATAAGAGGAACCTCATCCACGCATCGGTGAGCCCGGCGCGCGTTCCCGTGCATTCACAGTGATCCCTCAAAGGAGAGCGCCACGCATGAGCGAATCAAAGGACTCGGCACTGACGCCGCATGTCAACGAAGTTGTCGTGCTCGGCTCAGCCGGCGGTCCGACCCCTAAACCCGGTCGGCGTCCCGTTTCCCATGCACTGGTGATTGAGCAGGACATCACCCTCGTCGACTGCGGCAACGGGACAGTCAGCCAGTTCGTTAGTGCCGGGTTGAACCTGGGCCGACTCCGCAGGATCCTGATTTCGCACCACCACATCGACCACGTCGCGGACGTGGCCATGCTGCTGCACCTGGCATGGTCGCAACTGAGCGCCCCTGTCCACGTCATCGGTCCACCGCCCTTGGCACGTCTGTTCGAGCTGCATTACCAGGCCTTCGACTTCGATATACGGTCGCGCATGAACGATGAAGGCCGCCCCCACCTGCGCGAATTCGTCCGTGTGCAGGAAATAACCGGCCCTGAGGCCATCAACGACGGCTCCACCACAATCACCGCGGCATTGGTGGATCACCCACCGGTTGAACACGCCTTCGGCTACCGGATCGACCAGGGCGGCCTGAGTGTGTGCTTCTCCGGGGACACACGACCCAGCGAAGCGATCACCTCCCTGGCACGGGGCGCGGACCTTTTGATCCATGAGACGACCTACCTGACCAACGCCACTGACTATCTAGGCGCTGAACGGGCTGCTCTTGTGCTTCCCCGCATGCGCAGCGTCCACAGCGACCCCGGGGGAGCCGCCCGTGTTGCCGCCGAGGCTGGGACCAGGGAGCTTCTGCTTAGCCCGGTAGGCACCTTCGGCCCGGCGTCCGACGACGAAATCCTCGCTGAGGCGGCTATCGAATTCACCGGCAGGACCTGGGTCGGCAGCGACTTCCTACGCATACCACTTTCACAACCAGGAGAGAACTAATTCCATGACCACTTACAACACCGGCGGCGAAGCCGTCGTCAACAGTCTCAAGGCCAACGGTCTGACCACTGTCTTCGGACTGCCCGGCGTCCAGAACGACTGGTTGTACAACGCCTTCTACGACGCCGGAGATGACATCCGCCTCATCCACACCAGGCACGAGCAAGGCGCCGCCTACATGGCACTGGGGCACACCATGGCTACCGGAAAGCCCAGTGTGTGCAACGTCGTTCCGGGCCCTGGCGTATTGAATGCAGGAGCTGCCCTGGCCACCGCCTACGGCCTGAACGCCAAAATGCTATTCCTTACCGGCCAGATTCCCCAGAAGCTAATCGGCCGCGAGCTGGGAACCCTTCACGAAGTCCCGGATCAACCTGGACTGCTGCGCTCACTTACCAAGCATTACGACCGTGTCACCCACCCTGCCGAAGCTGGCAGCAAAATCGCCGACGCCATCCGCGCCCTCAACACAGGACGGCCCCGCCCCGCTGCCTTGGAAGTTCCCATGGACGTTCTGGAACAGCGCGCTCCTGTCCCGGACCACGTTCCGGTGGCCGACATGGCCGAAGACATCATCGACGAAGAGGGCATCGAAAAGGCTCTGAGCATCCTGGCCAGCGCAAAGAACCCCATGATCTTCGTCGCCAACGGCGCCCAGGATGTCTCTGCCGAAGTCACCAGGCTCGCCGAAATCCTTCAGGCGCCCGTGGTCGGTTACCGCACCGGACGAGGCATTGTTGACAGCCGCCACCCACTGAGCTGCTTCCTGCCCGAAGCCAAGCCGCTGTGGGCCGAAACCGACGTCGTCATCGCTCTGGGCGGCAGTGCCCGGTCTGCCCTGCAGGGTTGGGGACGTGGCAACCGTAAACTTATCCGCATCGACGTCGATCAGACGGTCCACGGACGCTACGGCCAACCCGACGCGGCCATCACTGGACGCCTCGAATCGCACCTGCCTGCCCTGATCGAGGGTCTGGAAAAACGCGGTGTCCAGAACGCCGACATCACCGAACAAATGACACTGGTGCACAAGGAATGGAAGGAACGCAGCGCGGTCCTGGACCAGCAGACAGCCTACCTCGCAGTGGTCCGCGAAGCCCTGGGCGTGGACGGGATCTTCGTTGACGAACTGACTCAAATTGGTTTCGCAAGCCGCATCCTGCTCCCTGTCCACAAACCCCGCACCTTCATCTCCACCGGGTACATGGGCACCCTTGGATACGGGTTCCCGACAGCGCTTGGTGCGAAGGTCGCAAAGCCGGACACGCGGGTGCTTTCCGTTACCGGAGACGGCGGATTCATGTTCGCTGCTACGGAACTGGCGACCGCAGCCCAGCACAACATTGGCCTCGTAACGGTCCTGTTCAACAACTCCCAATACGGCAACGTCCAACAAATGCAGCGGGATCTCTACGGCGGCAAGGTTATCGCCACGGACCTGGTCAACCCGAACTTTGAACAGTTCGTCACCTCGTTTGGTGCCTCCTATGGCCGGGCGACGTCCCCGCAGCAACTGGGGCCGGTACTTGAAGACGCCTTCCGGTCCGGCAAGCCCACGGTAGTTGAGGTTGTGGTTGGAAACATGATCAGTGTGGATCAGTTCCGGTGAGCCAGACGCTGAAAAGGCCGCCGGCGCCATACCTGGAAGAACTTTGGGGCAAGCTGGACGAGCTACGCTGCGTCGTCATCGTCGGGCTGCCCGGGACCGGGAAAAGCCTGCTGGTGCGTGAACTCGCAGCAGCCGTGGAATCGACCGGACGAACCAGTACCGTCCTGCAATGGGATGTCTCACGGGAGTCCTGGGATTCCCATTCCACGGCGTCGGCGCTCTATCCCGAAGTTGACGGGATTACCCATGCGGGGATCAGGCTCGCCATGGGCACCTGGGTTCGAACGGCCGTGGGAAAGTGGTTCGCAGAGCACCCCGGCCGCGAAGAAATGCTGATCATGGAAGCTCCTCATATCGGGGGCAGGTTCTCTGAGCTGTCCCACATCATTGGCGATGAGGCAGAACGGCCCCTGGCCGGGCCAGAGACACTTTTTGTCGTGGTTGCTCCTACCAAGGAACTGCAGCTCACTCTCAAACGCCAGCGGGCTGAGGACATGGAGTCCAGCGAAGGCTCCTACGAGAGCAACAATGCCACTCCTGACCTCTTGGATGAACTGACCAACTCGCTTCGGGCTCCTGCCGGAGAGTTGGGGATCTCCGGAGCTACCTCAACCGGGTACGACCCGGAACTGTACGCCGGTCTCATGCGGCATGTCCTCCGCCACCGGCATGTCCTGCTGATCCGTCCTGACGCGTTGATGAAGGTCACTGGTTCGGTCTACTCACTGGGTGTCAGCTCGAACCGGATATGGGCCACCGAGCAGGAAGTCACCGAATCACTGCACTTGGTGGCATCGCTGTCCTCGACCGAACTCACGCAGCGCACTGCAACTTGGTTCAGGACGTAAAGATGGCAACAGAAGAGAGGTGGTACTGGCTCTGCGGCCGGTACCACCTCTCTTTTCTCTTTGATTTACCGGGCGTGCAACCGGCATTTAGGCTGCAGGCCGGGAACTCAATTTTTCCTGCACGCGGCGGACCAAAACCAACGTGTGCTCGCGGCTGATCTCTTCAAGGTTGGAGTTGGCCTCTCCGTTCTCGATGGCATCAAGAATCCGGGTGTGGAAGCCAATGGTTTCTTTACCCGCAGAAAGCCCGAGGGTCTGAATGATGATGCCCCGTTCGCGCGCGAACACAAGGCTGCTGACCGTGTCTGTCCACTGGGACAGCCGCTGCAGTTCCTGGATCAGCAGGGCGTTGGGGCAACGGTTATGGATCATCTCGTGGAAGCGCCGGTTCAGGCTGGTCCAGGATTCAAAATCGAACTCATCCAATGCGCCCATGAGGAGGCCGTTGGTCTCCCGCAGTGCCGCAATCTCTTCGGCGGTGAGCAGCGGCGCCGCCGCCCGGGTCGCGTAGGCCTCCATGACGGCCTTCATCTCCATCAGGTTGAACCAATGCGTCTTGTCCAGCTGCACGATGGAAGGACCCGAGTTCGCCCCGTACTCGACCAAACCTTCAGCCTCGAGCCGGCGCAACGCCTCGCGGATCGGAGCCTGGCTGACTCCGATGTCCTTGACAAGATTGTCAATGATCAGACGCTGGCCCGCAGCGTACTGTGAGCCGACTATGCGGTTGCGAAGGATTTCATGGGCAAAATCAACTTTGGACTGGGTAGCAGCGGCTGGTGTTGTAACTGTCATGTCTCCCCCTTGGAGCGGTAACTACAAAAACTCAGGCATTGGCAATGCCCTTTCCCGCGACGGTCAGGGGCAGCTCACGGCAACCAAAAGGGCCGTATAGCTAATCCTATGCGATTGGGCCCAGTTGCGACGGGATCCACTCGCAAAATCTCCGCTCTTATGCCCTCTGCTGGGCGGTGTTGAGGACAACGCGGCCCATGGCGGCGATGGTTGCCTTCACCTGTTCCGGGGTTCCAACGGTGATCCTGACACTTTCGGGATCCCCCATGGCGTTACCGGGGCGAACAATGATTCCCTCGCCTTCCAGGGCCTTGGTGAAGGCCTTGGCGTCGCCGACTTTGACGTAGACGAAGTTCGCATGTGACTCCAGGGGCTCAAATTCGAGCTCGCGCAGGCCGGTGGTGAGGGCGTCACGGCCGTCCTTGTTCAACCCGACGCGGCGGGTGAGTTCGGCTTCCTCGTTCAGGCTGGCCAGGGCTGCAGCCTGGGCGACGTTGGAAACTTCGTAGTTGCTTTGCACCTTCTGGACAGCGGCGATGAGTTCGGGGGAACCCACGAGGTAGGCCACGCGCAGCCCGGCTAAACCGTAGGCCTTGGAGAACGTCCGGAGAGTGACGAGGTTGCGGCGGTTGAATGCGGGTTCAGCAATCGTGTTGGTGTATTCAGGGGACTGGGCGTATTCGAAGTAGGCCTCGTCCACCACAATGGTGACGTACTTGGGGACGTTATCGATGAAGCGAATCAGCTCTTCGCGGCCTACGATGCCGCCGGTGGGGTTGTTGGGGTTGCAGACGTAAACGATGCGGGTGTCTTCAGTGATCAGGCCCAGCATAGCTGCGAGGTCGTAGCTGCCGTCTTCGCGCACGGGCGTGCTCAGCGTCGTTGCTCCCTGTTTCCGCGCGTCGAGGGCGTAGGCGTGGAAGGTGGGGGTTGAAACCACAATGTTAGTCCCCTCATCGAGGAGGGCAACGGACAAGTGGTGGATCAGTCCGATGCCGCCGGCTCCAACGGCGACCTCAGCGATGTCGACGTTTAGCATCCGGGCCAATTCTCCGCGCAGGGTGCGGAATCCGGACTCTGGGTACAGGTTTGCCTTTCCTACCTGCTCCAGTGCGGCCTTCGCCGCGGACGGGAACGGGCCGTAGGGGCCTTCATTGGCGGCCAACCCGAGGAGCTCCAGCACGGCGCCTTCCCCAGCGGCATCACGAACGCTCCTTCCCGCGCTGTAGGGGGGAAGCCCATCGATCGCTGCCCGGATCCTGGGGCCGGCTCCGTTTTCATTTGCGGTGGTCTGCATATTTACCAATCCTAAGTTCTCCTATAGACTTTCCTATATGATTCTATACACGGTAGGGGAAGAGGACAATGGCTGAAACCGCAGTGTTGAAGGGGATCTTCGTCGGCAACCACTGGCGGCCGGCTACTGGCTCGAATGTTCTGGGTGTGTACAACCCGGCCAACGGCCAGCTCATCGGAGAGGTGGCCGCAGCCAGCCATGCGGACGTTGACCGTGCCAGTCTGGCCTCTCTTGAGGCCTTTCCGTCTTGGAGTACCACATCAGTAGGGGAGCGGGCTGCGATTGTCGCCCGGATTGCCGATGGCCTGGAGGCAAGGGCCGAGGAACTGGCCGATGGCATCACCGCTGAAGTGGGAACGCCACGACACAAGTGCGTGCGCATGCA
This sequence comes from Arthrobacter sp. 01T428, assembly GCF_056398685.1. NCBI lineage: Bacteria > Bacillati > Actinomycetota > Actinomycetes > Micrococcales > Micrococcaceae > Arthrobacter > Arthrobacter sp. 01T428. Next base: position 141,118 of record NZ_JBFTPW010000007.1, read on the forward strand.
GGTGCGTCCGGCCGTTCACAGCTTCCGCAGTGCTGCCCGGCTCGGCCCCGGCGTCCTGGTTCCTGAACGGTTGGACTCCACCCAAGTCCACAAAGTTCCTGTTGGGGTCGTAGCGTGCATCACCCCGTGGAACTACCCGCTGTACCAGATTGCATCCAAGGTTGCAGCGGCCCTCGTGGCCGGCTGCACGATCGTGCTCAAGCCCAGCGAGGTGGCGCCGAGCAACGCGGCGATCCTGGCAGATGTTGCTGCCGACGCGGGCCTGCCCCGGGGAGTTTTCAATGTTGTCTTCGGAGATGGCCCCACTACTGGTGAGGCAGTGATCAGCCACCCTGCAATCGACTTCGTGTCCTTCACCGGATCCACCAGGGCCGGCGGGCGGATCGCCAGCGTCGCCGGTGGGCTCATCAAACAGGTCTCTTTGGAGCTCGGAGGAAAATCGGCAAGCCTCATTCTTCCCGGTGCCGACCTTCCGCATGCCGTGGGCAAAACACTCGAGAAGAGCTTCCAGAATTCCGGGCAAACATGCGCAGCCCTCACGCGTCTCCTGGTCCCCTCCGAGACGCTGGAACAAGTCTCCTCGGCTCTGAAATCACAGGTGCCTGTTTTTGCCGTCGGCAGCCCCCAGGATACTGCCACTGTCCTGGGCCCGGTTGCCACGGCCGCACAGCGCGACAAGGTCCTCAACCTCACCACCGCAGCCCGTGCATCCGGAGCTGAAGTTTTGGCCTCCGGCCCTGTTTCAGGGGATCCGGAAGGCTATTACGTCCCGGCTCAAGCTTTTCTCACCGGCGCCAATGACGAACTGGCCCAAGAGGAAGTCTTCGGTCCAGTGCTGGCCGTCGTCCCATACGCCGACGTGGAGGAAGGCATCTTCATCGCCAACAACTCACCGTATGGCCTAAGTGGGGCTGTCTGGGGGCCAAGTCCGGAAGAAGCTGGCTTGGTGGCCACAAAGATCAGGACCGGAAGCGTTTCAGTGAATGGGGCGGCCACCCACCCGGATGCCCCATTTGGAGGTTTCCGGATGTCAGGGTTTGGCCGGGAACGAGGAGCCCACGGCATCGAAGAATTCCTCACTACTCAGTCAGTACATTTCCAAGAACCTCACCAAGCGGAACGCGCAACATGAAGAACCCCGATGAGAACTGGCCAAACCACAGCCGACCGCCTCCTACGGCCGGAGAGCAACGGCGGCGACGACGACTGCCATTCCTGCACCGGGCCGGAAATTGACCGGCTTCGAGCGCTGCGATAGCTATTTCCGCATGGCTGCCCATGCGGAACAGGTCGGTGACTCAGTCAGGGAGTGGGTCAGCTGGTCCAATACGTGTTCGAAAACTGGCCGTGGGGGCTTTGCCTGTCGTACTCGATCGAATCGTCAGCCCGGGTTCGAGGAGCAGATGGCGCGCTTGATCAGGGGGATCGATGATCATTTTCACGAGTTCCTGGGCGATGCGAGTCGACGGCTGACGTACTGACGTGATGCCGATGGCGCCCAATGACGTCAAGGATGTATCATCGAACCCGGTCACGGCCACGTCAACACCTGGAACGAGACCGAGTGCCCGCACCGCGAAGATCGCTCCAACTGCAAGGTAATCCGACGCGCAGATGATGGCGTCCGGCGGCGACTCCGACTGGAGAAGCTGCATGGCTATTTCTTCCCCTGCAGCGATCTCATCGGTGGCGAGGGAAACGCGGTCCGCGATGACTGAGCGCTGAAGTCCGTGCTTCCTGCACGCCGCGACGTATCCCTCGAGTCGCGCCGCGCTCCACACGGCATCGACCCCGAGGCCGATGAAGGCGAGCTGCCGGTGACCGCGTTCAACGACGTGCTCGACTGCCAGCTCAATTCCGTGTGCTTCGTCGATCTCCACCCAACTCCAAGGCGCCGATTTTCCTTCCAAGGTCTGGCCGTACCCGGCGAAGGGAATGGAACGCGATACCAGCTGCGCAGGGCGGGGATCATGGGGGGCGATGCTGCCCATGATGATGCCTGCGGCTGAGCCTCCGAAGTAGAGCGCATCGCATGCACTGAGCCAATCCTCAGGGTCTGCTGCGGCGATGAGGGTCAGATGCATGCCCTTTGCCTGGCACGCGGCCGCGAGCGAGTATAGGAAGTCATCCATATACCCGTCACCGCTGCGCTGGGTGGAGGGAAGCGCGTATCCGATCTGAGTCGGCTTGGACAGGCGCAGGCTCGTGGCGGCAGTGCTTTTCCTGTAACGGAGCTCTCTCATCGACGCGAGGACCTTTGCTTTGGTCTTCTCGGAGACGATATCCGGGCGATTGATGACATTTGAGACCGTCATCACTGAAACGCCCGCGTGTGAGGCTACATCGTTCATGTTGGTATGACGCGGGGCGCCCCCCGGTTCGTTGTAGTCGGCTGCCATTTTGCCCTCCCTGCCTGCCAGCTCGTAGTGGAACGCGATTGGCGCCAGCCCTGCTTATAGAGACGCACTTAACCCCGGCTCGGATTCGAGTTCGCGAGCATTCAGCCTCAAGCCGGGCACAATCAGCGAACCGGTTGAGCCCGACCTGACTCACGCGGTGTCCCCGGGGGCTGGCTCGGCGACGAGCGGCAGTATGGACGGGGAAAACGCAGCGAGGGGTGTCGTGGCCACTACGCACCCACGGTGGGTGCTGGATTTATTGTAACGTAAAAAATTTCTCAAAAAAGAATTGTAACGTCATTAATTTGTGGGTACGATCTCTCCTAAGTCCTCCGTATCCCGGTCAACCTCCGTATCCCGGTCGACCCTCCGTACCCGGTTATCCCCTCCTTATCCTGGTCATTCTCCGTGCCCGGTCACACTCCGTGTCCCGGTCGACGATGCCTGGCTGTATTCGCGGCAGGCTCAGAACGACGCGTTCAGCAGCTGTAATGGCGCACCCTGATCGAGCCCAACGTTGTACCGGACCCGCATCACATGAAAGAGGAACTACCAATGAAGCTAAAACCCTTCACCAGACGGCTTGCTGCCGTGTTCAGCATCGGCGCCCTCGCCGCAACGGCACTCGCGGGTTGCAGCTCGGGCGGGTCATCATCCGGCGACGGCAAGACTCTCAGCGTCTGGACATGGACGACGGCGGGTGCGCTTCTCAAACCGGCCGCGGACGCTTTTGAGAAAGCCAACCCGGGAACCAAAGTCGACATTGTCGATGTAGGAAACCCTGCCATCTGGGACAAAATCACTACCGGCCTCGCTGCTGGGGGCCAAGGACTCCCGGACATCATGAACACCGCTATCGACCAACTGCCCGGCTACACCGACAAGTTCCCGAACGGTTTCGTTGACATGGGCTCCTTGGGGGCCAAGGATCTCGCTGGCGATTTCGTACCTAGCGCCTGGGGTGGAGGACTGGGCAAGGACGGGCAGGTGTGGGGTATCCCGTTTGAAGTGAACACGGCCGGATTTGCTTACCGCAAGGACCTCTTGGACGCCGCCGGCATCGACATGGCATCCATCAAAACTTGGGACGAGCTCATCGACGCCGGTGTCACTCTGAAAGCCAAAACCGGAGCGAGTCTCTTCGAACTTAACAAGGCCGCAGCGAATACGAACGCAGCGGACTTTTGGCAGACCCTTACGCAGCAGCAGAACGCGTTCTACTTCAACAAAGACGGCGACATCACGCTAAATGGCCCGGAAGGGGTCAAGTCGCTGACACTGCTCAAGAAGATGAATGACAAGGGAGTCCTCGCGGACTCTGCATCCTTTACGAGTAGCAATGGGCTTAGGTTCGCAGACGGGTCGGTGGCGATAAGCCCGAGTGCGTCATGGTGGCCCGGTTACATCGAGGCCAAGCAACCTCAGCTCAAAGGAAAAATGGCCACCGCACTGCGCCCGGTGGTAGACGCAGGAGGCTCAACAGCTGCGCTGGCGGGATCCACCTACCTTTCCATCGCAGGCAACAGCGCCAACAAGGACCTGGCGTGGAAATTTGTTCACTTTGCCCTGGGCACACTGGATGGTCAGCAGGCGATGCAGACCGCACAGCCCTTCACCCCCGGCTTCGTACCGATGTATAAGACTCCAGGCTTCACTGACAATAGCGGCTACTGGGTCGGCGACTCTCCAAGCAAGGTCTTCGTCGACTCGATCACTCAGCCCGACCTCGCCGTGTCGAACTACACAAGCGACTACGCCCGCGCAATCAGAATCTACACAGATGCCCAGACAAAAGTGATGCTCTCCGGAGCAGACCCGAAGGCCGCGCTCGACGAGGCTGCCAAGCTCCTCGCCGCTCAAACTGGCCGAAAGATCGCCAGCTGAAACACCGGCTGAAGCCGCTTTTCACCAAATCCGATAGAGCGTCTGGCCCCGCCCCACCAGGTAGGCGTGGCGGAGCCAGGCGCCACCGAGGGAGCACCACGGTCATGACCGATACGCACGTCCAATCGCCACAAGTTGAATCGCCGCCGGTGGCACGGCGAGTACCCCCTTCCAGGCGGCCCTGGCTTACTCCAGGCAGGGTGCCATATGTCCTGCTCTCTCCGGTGATCATCCTTTTCGCCGCGTTCAAGGTCTACCCCGTCGGCTATGCTGCGTGGCTAAGTTTCACGACCAACCGTGGGGGAGTGCAGGGCTTCGCTGGGTTCGCGAACTACGAGCGCATTTTTAGCGACCCCCTGTTCTACAACGCTCTGGGCAATACCTTAATCATCTTGGTGATCCAAGTACCGGTGATGCTCATTTTGGCGCTCCTGCTGGCAGTGGCTCTCCATTCGACCCTCCTGAAGTTCCGTGCGGTCTTCCGTCTCGGTTACTTCCTTCCGGTCGTCATGGGTCTCGTCTCTTATGGTGTTGTCTTCAGCATGATGCTTGCCACGGACAACGGCATCGTGAACGTCGCGCTTCAGTCGGTTGGTCTACCGGCGATCCCTTGGCTTCAGGACGCGTTCTGGGCGAAAATTTCGCTCGGAATCGCGATGACGTGGCACTACACCGGGATCAACGCTGTCATTTATCTTGCCCAGCGGCAGAGCATCTCCGGGGACCTCTACGAAGCGGCCTCCATGGACGGCGCAGGTACAGTCAAACAGTTCTTCAACGTAACCATCCCGGGGTTACGCCCGGCAATCCTCTTGACGGTCGTCACCTCAACCATCGGCACACTTCAGCTGTTCGATGAACCGTACATCCTGACGAACGGCGGTCCCGACAACGCAACCATGACGATCGGCATGTACCTCTACCAGAACGCCTTCAAGTTCTTTGATTTCGGCTATGCCTCAGCTATTGGCTTCGTCCTTGTCGGAATGGTTGTCATCGTCAGCCTGGTCCAGTTCCGGTTCATCCAGGAGAAGAAAAGTTGAGCACCTCAGTAGAGAAAATGCGTGCTTCCGCGCGCATCCGGCACACCAAAGCTTCGAGCGCACTGCTCACGGCAGTCATCTTCCTAGGGTTCATCTTGATGGTGGCACCCTTCTATTGGCTGGTCATCGGCTCAACGCACAGCTCAGATGAAATCTTCGCCAATCCTCCAAATCTATTGCCGGGAGATCAGCTGTGGACAAACATTCAGGTCCTGTTCGGTGACCTCGGATTCGGGCGTGCAATCGCGAACTCCGCTGCTGTCTCGGTCATCTTCGTGATTCTTGGTGCGTTGATCTGCCTCTGTGGCGGATACGCCTTCGCGAAGTTTCAGTTCCGAGGCCGAACGCTGCTTTTCGGCGTGGTTATTGCGACCCTCGCCATCCCGAGCCAGGTAACTCTGGTTCCCCTGTTCCAGACGATGGTGACACTCGGATGGCTCAACTCATATCAAGGCCTCATCCTCCCGGGACTGGCCTACCCGTTTGGACTATTCCTTATGCGGCAGGCCATGGAATCAGTACCTGACGAATTGATCCAGGCCGGCCGCATCGATGGCGCGGGCGAGTTCCGCATCCTGTTCCAGATCGTGCTCCCAACGATCCTCCCGGCAATGGCCGCTCTGGCGATTTTCCTCTTCCTGGCGATCTGGAACGAATTCGTCTGGCCCTTGGTGATCCTGCGTGCAGAATCTGCTTACACGGTGCCGGTGGCACTTGCGTCCTTCCGTGATGTCAGTCTGACCGATTACGGCACCCTCATCACGGCAACAACCTTCTCCATCATCCCCGTATGTCTTGTGTTCATCTTCCTGCAGCGCTATTTCGTTGCTGGTCTTCTGTCTGGAGCTGTCAAACAGTGACCATCGATTCAAGTGTTAAATCCGCCTCCGTCGTGTCGTGGTCGATCCTCGCCTCTGGGCCTTCTGACACCGAAACCAGCCCGCTCTGGGAGCTGACCAACAACAGCACCCAGATGCGCCTCAGTATCGCTGGGCCGGTCTTTGAAATCGATGGACGAGCTGTAACGTGCAACGTTGGCGAGTTCGGACACGGACTCAAACGCCGTACCCTGAACAACGGCGCAGCCGAGGAATTCATATTCGAGGGCGAGGTCGACGGCGAGCCCGGCCTGCAGCTCACGCTGCTGCTGCGGGTGGCACCGGAAAGCCCCGTGGTGCGCTTCCGCTACGAATTGCGCAGTTCGACGCCTCGGCGGCTCACCAAGAGTGCTGGCAAGGAAGGGATTTCATATGTCGAGTTGCTCCGTCCCACCAGTGCCATCACTGAAGTGAGGATCTCCGATTTCGTCGAGCTTGGCCACTCTTTCATGCCCAACGAGGTCCCTATCGATTCTGCGGCTGCCAAGGCATTGTCGCCTTTGATCGGCCCCATTCTGGTAGGCGCTGAGGACGGGGCTTCTTGGCTGCTGGCCTACGAGCATGGAACCTCTGGCGGGGATCTGTTCTGCGGGTTCTGGGTCGATGGCGCCCGCGGCGTTCGAATTGGCTCAGTCAAGGGTGCCTACCTTAACGGTCAGCGGCTGGACACGGCCCAGGGATTCCGGACCCCCTGGCTTCTAGCGGCCGCTGTCGAAGGCAATCTGGACGACGTGGCGGCAGCGTTCCGTACGTTTCTGTTGAAGTACCAGTCCGAAAACGCGGAGTCCCGTCGACCGCAGATCTTCTACAACACATGGAACTTCCAGGAGCGTGAGCGCTACTGGCACGACAGGACCTACATCGATGGTCTGACTGAGGAGCGCGTGCTCGCCGAGATGGAAGTGGCAGCTCGGATGGGAATCGACACTTACGTGATCGACACCGGCTGGTACACCGCAACCGGAGACTGGGAGGTGAACCCGGAACGTTTCCCTGGCGCCCTGCTGAATGTCAGGCAACGAGCAGGCGAACTTGGCCTCCGCCTCGGGATCTGGTTCGATCCGACGTTGGCGGCATTCTCGAGCCGCGCTCTGGCCGCGCATCCCCGCGACATGAAGACGTGGCAAGGAGAACCCCTTCGGCCACGAGCAGTGTGGGAGACCGAGCCCAGCGCCCCCATGTGTTTAGTTAGTGACTGGTTCGAGACATTCGTGGGTCACCTCATCCGGATCAATCGCGAACTCGGCATCACATACTTCAAACTTGATGCGGTGAGCCAGTACGGCTGCGACAGCCCGGAACACCATCACGGAGACGACACCAACACCCCGAGCGAACGAGCGGACCGTTTCGCTTTCATGATGAGTGAGAGGATGACGGAGATCGCAGAGCGGTTGATGACTGCGGTGCCCGGTTCAATTGTCGATTTCGACGTGACCGAGAATCACCGATCTTTCGGCTTGAGCTTCCTTTCGGCTGGCAAGTACTTCCTCGTCAACAACGGACCGTACTACTCGGACTACGAGCTGCCCGCGGACTTGAACGGGGTGAACACCAATATGTTCTTCCACCCGGGTCGTTCACGCGGTTGGATATGCCGGGAACCATATGCCTTCGACCGATGGATCCCGTCCGTGCTGACCCTGGTCCATTATTTCCCGGACGACCCGCACGGCCACCAGCAGGAAAGCCTCGCAGCGATCATGCTCGGACACCACGGAATCTGGGGGGACCTGCTCACCATCTCGGAGGACGGCGTAGAGGGAATCCGCTCAACGCTTGACCGGTACCGGGCAGTCGCCATGGACTCGGCCCGGGCCAGCATGGTTACCATCGGGCTGGGTGCGGGAGCCGCAGAGATACGGGAGAAGATTCTCCCGCAAACTGGTCGTGGCGTCGTGTCGTTGTTCCCGGCCCGCGGGCAATCGATCCAACACGTGACCGCAGTTCCGGTGGATTCAGGCTATTGGAGCGGCGACGGCGTTGAGGTTTCCATAAACCCGGACGGCCGTGCTGTCATCCGCGCGACTCAGTCCGGGTCAGCAATTTTCGGGACCATTGGAGTCTGACCCGTGTCCAGTCAGCGCTCCTCCACCCCCTCAACCGACCTAGCAATTGAGTACTCTGTGAATCCCTTTGACCTCGAACACCTCCCGTTCGCCACGGCTGGCTCGTACTTCGCCGTGACATCAGCCGTGAACACTGAAGACGCCGGGAAATGGGTGGAGCTGCGGACGGTCCGGGGCAGGGCTGCAACGCGTGCACTTCTGCGCATCGCGCCTCGCGACGGACTTCACGGCAAAGCAGCGTTCGATATCGACCACCTTGTGCTTCCCGCAGCGGCAGGTCACGTCAGCGTCGACTTCAACACACACCGCGTTCTCAGTGTTTCCGGCGCAGGCGTTGGCTTCGAGCTCATCATGGAGGCGGCAAGCAACTACGACACGCTGGTCCGTGTGGCCGAAGATGAATGGCGCTACCTCAGATTCTCCTCACAGGTAACGATTGCCATCTGCGTTCTCAGGGGCAGAGGCATAGAGGAATCGACGTGGGCTGGAGAACGTCACACCATGGCTACACTCCAGTTCGCGCCCGGCAGCGTCGTGTTCATTGAGGAGACGAATGATGCGACGCCGACCGCTCGGAAACCCTGGTCGCCACCGTCATTCGATGTATTCGCCGCCGCTATGCCCGAGGTAAAACCGGAGCATCAGGCGGCGAAACAGCTCGCCAGCTACATCATGTGGTCCTCGATAGTAGAGCCCTCCGGAGCAGTGCAACGGCCGGCGATGTACATGTCGAAGGGAACGATGACCAACGTTTGGAGCTGGGACAACTGCTTCAACGCAATCTCATTAGCACAGCTTCCCGAGCTCGCTGAAGACCAGTTCTTCGTGCCGTTTGACGCCCAAGCGACAAGCGGTCGGCTGCCGGACTCCGTCAACGACAAGGTCATCGATTACACCTTCACCAAGCCTCCAATTCACGGATGGGCTCTGATGGCGCTATTCAGGGCGGGCGCGGTCAACTACGAGTGGTTGCTTCGTGCGTATGATCCTCTCCAACGGTGGACGCAATGGTGGCTGACGGAACGAGTCGCATCAGGACGCATTTTGCCGCACTACTTCCACGGGAATGACTCCGGGTGGGACAACAGCACGATCTTCGCCACAACGGTGCCTGTAGAGTCTCCTGATCTCGCGGCCTTCCTGGTCCTGCAGACAGAAGCGCTCAGTGAGATTGCCTCGCGACTGTCGCGTCCGGACGAAGCCAAGAAATGGGCAACCGTTTCATCCTCTCTCCTCAATTCGCTGCTCAAGGAAATGTGGGACGGTAGCCGATTCATCGCCCGCAAGCTCGACTCAACAGTCATCGAGTCCGCATCGCTCCTTCACCTCCTACCGGTAGTGCTCGGATCCCGTTTACCATCAGAGGTCTTCAACACACTTGTCAGTGACCTGGGGCGGTTCCGGACGGAATATGGTCTGGCAACCGAAGCCACGGATAGCCCGGCCTACATCGCCGATGGCTACTGGCGAGGTCCGATCTGGGCGCCGTGTACCGCATTGATCATTGACGGTCTCATCGATGGCGGGGAGGAACAACTAGCCCTGGATCTCGCCGAAAGATTGTGCGCAATGGCCTCTGCCTCCGGAATGGCCGAAAACTTTGACGCGGTCACTGGCGTCGGTCTGCGCGATCGAGCGTACACGTGGACCTCGAGCGTCTTTCTGACTCTGGCAGGACTGCTAGCTGCTGAAGAGCGAACGAACGACCCCTGCACAGGGGTCTAACGACGACGGAGTCGGCTCCGCTCCACTCAAACGCCGACCACGGACGCTCCCTCAACCTCGGTCAGTTGACTGCACTGCGTCCTCTACATCAATCATCCGCTGCACCACTCTGCCGGCCATCCAGAGGTTCGTGCTGTTGGCGGACCAGCCCGAACGGGACGGCCGGATGTGCCCGCACGATGTATACGCCAGCGTCGATGCGCGATATAAGAATCCCTGTTTTGTGTTCCGTGGCGGCGATCTTGACGACGTCGATTGCTTTCGTAAGGGCCTCGTCTACTTCGGTAGCGTGTTTGGCATGTACTTCCAGCATGCCCGGCGTTTCTGTTTGCTGACGGTTAATGTCCATGATCTTCCTGACTGTCCGTTGATGTTGCTGTCTAGACACTCCGCAGGCCTGGGCGGGGGTGATCCTTTTTCACGGGCGGAGAGGTGTGCATACCGGGCAGGGCTCATCCGGCTGCTGGTGGGCAAGTCGTGGGGTGAGCCAGCAGGAGGCATTTTCTCGGTGTAACTGCCACTCCGTGCCCGCTTGTTGCCTGCGGCGGTACGTGAGTGACGCATGACGAGAGCGGCTCGATTAACTGCCCCGCCAAAGGGATACCTAGCGGCCCAATAGGCCGGTGGCACGTTCTTACCCGACGGGGCCGGGACGAGAAGATCCGGCCCGGGGTAGTGATCCTGGGCTGGTGGCCTAGGCGGTCGACCGCTCGATGATGTCGATGTGAAGCTCGGGAATGGGTTGGTCCGCCTGCTGCTCATCCAAACGGTTAAGCAGCGACTGCATCGAGAGCTGACTGACCTGAGTGGGGTCGTATCCCATCGTGGTCAGCGGGGGGATGGTCAGCTGCGACAATGGGGTGTTGTCCATTCCGATCAGAGCGATGTCTTCGGGGATGTTCCAGCTTTTCTCGTGGGCAGCGTGCAAAAGTGCGGTGGCGACGTCGTCGTTGTAGCAGGCCACGGCAAATCCTCGGTGTCCCAATTCTTCCAGCGCCTTTCGGGCGTCCACGGGTGTGATATCAAGATGCAGAACGTGGGGTTCGTCAAGGCCCTGCCTAAGACACTCTTCCCTGAAGGTGCGTTCGCGGGGGCCGCCGAACGGGTCGCTGCGCGCGTCCCGCAGGTGCGCGTACGCAAGCTGTTGATAGCCGCGTTCGATGAGGTATCGCGCCTGCAGTCTTCCGATTTGCGCGTTGATGCCGTGACTGCCGGATTCGTCGGTCTCCAGCAGCTTGACGCCCCGGCGTTCAAGCAGCGCGCGCTGTCCCTCGGAAAGGGCAGCCAGCGTCAGGACTGCACGTGGCTTCAGCCCGACGATGAGCCTGTCGAAATCAGCGTCAGTACGGCTCGATAGACGCAGGACAAGTGTCAGGCCTCGTGCAGCGAGTTCATCCGTGAGCAGACCGTAGATGTCTTGAAGGTTGCGTCCGAAGGTTGTGTCAGGAATCAGCGCGATCACGATATCGCTGGCGCCGCGGGCCAGCGTACGTCCTGCTGACGATGGCTCGTAGCCTAGCTCAGCCACAGCTTTGGCAACACGGTCCCGCGTCTCCTGCGAAAAGGCTTTTTTCCCGTTAAGGATCATGCTGACCGTGGAACGAGCCACCCCGGCACGGTTGGCGACATCCTGGCTGGTGGGTATCACGACCGCCCGCCTTCCGTTGTTCGAGGTCTAATTATCATAGCTTCGGCTTCAGGGCGGGCTGCCCATGGCGGCGTTCCCCCGGGCCTGTCAGGACCCGCTGAGCCTCGCGCCGCCGGAGCGGGCGATGTTTCCGAGCCATCCGAGGCTTTCTTTGGGTTTACGTTCAAAGGTGGTCCGGTCTACGGCGACGAGGCCGAATTTCGGTTCCCAATGGCCCCATTCGTAGTTATCCAACAGTGACCAGTGCAGGTAACCGCGGACGTCGACACCATCTTCCATGGCCGCGGCCAGGTGCTGCAGGGCCTCGCGGGTATAGGCGATGCGCCGTGTGTCATCCGGGGTGGCGATACCGTTCTCGGTGACAAGGATGGGCACGTTTGCCACTTGGGCGGCGTGCCTTACCGCCATAGCAAGCGCGTCCGGCCGGTATGCGGTACCGATCATGGTGTTGTCCGGATGGGCCGGATGCGGCACCAGACCATTGGCGTCTACCTGCTGGGAGGTGTAGGACTGAACACCGACGAAGTCATCACCCTTCGCGGCCTCAAGGTAAAGGTCTTCAAAGTTCCACCGGATCTGCAGGAGGCGTTCTTCTCCTCCCGGTGCTGCAGTGAAGGACTGGTTTGCCACGCTCCAGCCAACTTGGGCGTCCGTGCGCTGGCGCAGTGCCTCGCGCGCCAGATGGTGGGCTTCGACGACGTACTTCCCGTCGTCTGGCACCGGAACCGGCAGCGGAGGCTGCTTATATTCGGTCTCACCCTGGTTTTCGACAGTGGGGCTCTGCCACGAGTCCAGTTCACCACGGCTGGCTGCTGCTTCCAGATTGAGCATCATGGCGAGCATGTTGGGTTCGTTGATGGTGATGACGTGTCCGACGTCGCCCAGAATGGACGAAGCGGCCTCCACGTAGCGTGAGAAGCGTTCGGGTGCAGCGGGGGCACTCCATCCGCCTTCGTCTGCGAACCATCGCGGGGAGCTGAAGTGGTGGAGGGTGATGACCGGTTTGATGCCCAGCTCCAGGGCGGTGTCAATCATGTGACGGTAATGAGCCAGCAGTGCAGGGGAGAACACTCCGGGCCGGGGTTCGATGCGCGCCCACTCGATTCCGAACCGGTAGGAGTTCAAGCCAGCCTCGGCGAGGAGGGTCATGTCCTCCCGGTAACGGTGATAGCTGTCGTTCGCGTCACCGCTGAGCTCCATACCAGGGAAGAGCCCTTCCCGGGCCCACCAGTCACTGTTGATGTTGTTTCCCTCGATCTGGTGCGGCGCCGTCGAAGCACCCCAGAGGAAATCCGGGCCAAACGTTGTCATTGGTGTCCTTTCGATGGGGCGTGGTGTCATGTGCGGGGTGGGAATCTCAGTCATGGGTGTGTTTTCCGTGGGTTTCAGGCCGGTGGGCTAGGCGGGGGAGGAAGTAGCCTCAGCGGGCTGCTCAAGCAGGGAGACAAGCCAATCGCCGTCAATGGCACCGCCGAGGATGCTCAGGATCTGGTTCATGGGCATGGAGAGCACCATGCGGGTGCCGTCGCTGTCGTCGTCCAGCTGTTGGCCGGATGCCGCCATGATGGGGTTGAGTTCGTTCGCCAGTGCCGGCCCCGCCGTGGGGTGTGCGAGCCACTCCGCAACGTCGGATTGCAGCGACAGGAGGCGTGGCAGTTCGTCACCGTCAAGTGCCACGTCCTGCTCCAGCAGGACGTGTGAGGCATTGTCGGATACTTGCACGGTGTAGCAGCCCGGGGCGACAACCCAGCGGTCAAGGATAACGTCCCAGTACCGAAGGTTCCTGCGGTCCAGGAGGAAATGGACCTCCCGGGTTTCGCCCGGTTGAAGGAGGACTTTGGTGAAGGCGGCGAGGATCCGTTCCGGGCGCAGGACCGGCCCGGCGTCGGTTGAAAGGTAGATCTGTATGACGTGTTTTGCCGGGATCTTTCCGGTGTTGGTGATATTCGCCGTAACAGCGATTTCGTCATGGCCGCGCGCTTCGGCCCGGAGGTCCGTTGTTTCGAAGGTGGAGTAACTTAGCCCGTGCCCGAAAGGGTACCGGACGGGCCGCTGCACCGTTTCGTAGTAGCGGTAGCCGACCATGACGCCTTCGGTGTAACGGACGTGGCCCTGCTCGCCGGGGAAGGACAGGTAAGTGGGCGTGTCCTGCAGCCGGAAAGGAATGGATTCGGCCAAGCGTCCGGAGGGACTCGTCACACCGAACAGCAGGTCAGCGATCGCTCTACCGCCGCCCTGGCCGAGGAGGAAACCTTCCAGGATGCCGTCCACCTGGTCATGCCATTCTTCAAGGGAGACAACACCCCCGTTCGCCAGGACAACGACGGTACGGGGGGCGGCGGCCGCGACCGCCCGGATGAGCTCGACCTGCACAGCGGCGAGTTCCAGCCTCGTCCGGTCGAACCCTTCGGATTCCTCCTCTTCGGGGTTGCCCGCGAATATGACAGCGACGTCCACGGTGCGGGCCGCCTCCACGGCGTGGGCACGGAGTTCAGCATCGTTCTCGCCGGGTTGGAGAGAGAAGCCCTGCGAGTAGTGGACGCTGCCATCAGAGACAGCGGCCCCCGCCTTGAGTTCCTCCAGGGGTATGTCGATGAGTGTGGCGTTGACGTGTGAGCTGCCCCCGCCCTGGTACCTGGGGTTGGTGGCGAATTCTCCGACAACCAGAAGGGATGTTCCTGGTTTCAGGGGCAGTACGCCGTCCTGGTTTTTGAGCAGGACAGCGCACTCGGTGGCGAGCTCACGTGCCAGTTCATGGTGCGCTGCGGAATCGAACTCAGTTGGGGCGGTCCCGGTGATGCGGGGTTCGCTGTAGGCGGCAAGGTCCAGAACCCGTTCCACTGCCAGATCGATCGCCGACTCGTTCACGCTCCCGTTTTGGACGGCCTTGATGAGCGCTTCGGTGGCGTACTGCCCTGGTCCGGGCATTGCCAGATCCAAGCCGGCGTTCAGTGCTGCCGGCCGTGTGCGGACCGCGCCCCAGTCGGACACCACAACGCCGTTGAATCCCCATTCGCCGCGCAGTACATCAGTGAGAAGCCAGCGGTTTTCTGAGGCGTGGACGCCGTTGATCTTGTTGTATGAGCACATGACCGTCGCCGGTTGCGCTTCGGTGACGACTCGTTCGAAGGCTGACAGGTGCACTTCGCGGAGTGTGCGTTCGTCGACGTCGGAGCTGATGACCATGCGCTCGGTCTCCTGGTCATTGGCCGCCAAATGCTTCACGGATGCTCCCACACCGTGCTCCTGCAAAGCCTTGACGTAGGCGCTCCCAAGTACGCCGGACAACAGCGGGTCCTCGGAGTAGTACTCGAAGTTCCTGCCTCCCAGAGGTGAGCGTTTGATATTCACGCCCGGGCCGAGGAGGATGTCCACGCCATGGGCCTGTGATTCTTTGGCCAAGGCGGCGCCGACGCGTGCGGCGACGTCCTCGCTCCAGCTGCATCCGATTCCTACCGCAGGCGGAAAACACGTTGCGGGCTGACTGCGGTATAGCCCGAGGTGGTCAGTCCCATGCTTCTGCATGCGGACGCCGTGGGGTCCGTCCGCCATGGTCACGGCACCAATGTGATGGTCCTTGATGGCAGTGGTTGACCAAAAGGTATCTCCGATCAACAGGGACGCTTTTTGCTGCAGCGTCAGCTGGCTGACGTCGATGTTCTGCATGGAATTCCTCTGTAGTAGGGGTGGCCCGGTTGCACGCTTGTCTGCTGCATTCCGTGTCGGACCGCGGGATCAGCGGACGGCTTTGACCTTCAGGACGACGACGCCGCCGAGGATCGTGAAGGCTCCGGCCAGCAGGTAAAGCAGGGAGTAGTTTTTGTCTCCTCCAGCGGCTACACCAATGCCCAGGAAAAGCGGTGCGATCAGCGGGGCGGCTGACTGTGCCAGGGAGTTAGCGAGTCCATTGATGCCTATGAACCGTCCGGCGTCGGTGTCCCGCTCGGGCAGTACGTCCAGGACCAGAGCCTGGTCAACGGCGGAAAAGATGCCAAGGCCCAGGTTTGAGATGGCTGAACCGATGAGAAGCATGGGCAGGTTGTCACCGAAAGCCATGACTACTGCGCCGGCGGAGAACATGAAACCGGCGCTGAGCACGAAGGGCTTGCGCTTGCGCAGCTTGTCGGAAAGGAAGCCGCCTCCGATGGAGCCGATGATCACCGTGACGATACCGAGCATCCCGCCGATTGCCACGAGGGTGCCTATTTCGGTGATCTGAACCCCGAGCCGCTGTGCGAAGTAGAACGCAGTGAAGGTTGAGCTCATGGTGAGGCCGAAGTAGAAAAGGAATCGTCCGAGCCAGTTCCACGAAAAGTCGGGGTGCGTGCGGGGGTTGTACACGAATTTGGACAGGACCAGGCGAAGGTTCAGCCTGTCCTCGAAGTTGCGGGTGCGGCTGTCGTCCTCACGGATGACGAATGTGAACAGAACGGTAAGGACCAGGCCGAGCACCGCGGGGATCATAAAGAGCAGCAAGGCGTCTTTGGCGAGGCTGCCGGCGAGGATGGCGCCTGTCACCGGTGCTGCCATGGTGACGAAGCCGACCAGGCCGCCGACTTTTCCGCGCTGGGACTCCGGCAGGCGATCTGCCTGGGAGTTGGTCAAGTTTCCAATGACGGTGTTCCAGCCCAGCGTCGTGACAACCCACCCCACGGTAACCATGGGCACGTCCGGTGCGAGGGCGATAATGAGCAGGCCCAGGGTTCCGAGAAGGGAGCCGGCTACGAGCCAGGGGCGGCGGCGCCCGAAGCGGCTTCGGGTGCGGTCACTGAGCACCCCGATGATGGGACCGGAGACCAGCGAGACTACGGCGGCGGCGCCGATGACGAACCCCAGGTACTCCTCGTGATCCGGTGCAATTGCTTTGATCTTGATGGCCAGGGACAGGGCAATGGGTGTCACGAGGGCGATGTAGGTTCCGAACATGCCCAGCAGCAGGAGCCAAATGTACTTGGCGCTGACCTTGGGCAGGTCCACCTGCCCGGTGACAGGAGGAGCAAGAAGTATTTGCTCCTCCGCCACCTCGGCTGGTGTGCCCCCGATGGTGGCGGTGGCCGGAGGAAGGTTGTTGTTGTTTTTCACGGCAGGACTCCGTCGTCTTGATGTACGGGTGTTGGGGGATTGAGGTGAAGTAAACACAGTTGGAGCGGTGGTGCTTGTGCTAGGAGACGAGCTGACGTTCTCCCGTTGCTTCGGTTGCGTTGGCACCGATGGTGACGGTGGCCGGTTGGCATCCGGAGGCTGTCACGGTGACGGTGACAGGGCCTTGCCCGGTTGGGCGGATGATGGCCAGGGCGCGGCCGTCAAAGGTTGTATGTGAGCCTGCTGTGAAGGGCTCGTCTGTAGCGGGATTGGCGCTTCCGAGGCCTTGGAGGACCGCGGGTCCGTCCACCGTTACGGCGACCTCGCGGTCCCGGCCGTTGTGAAGAACGCCGCTTCCGTCCGTGAGTGCTATTCGCAGGAAGGCGAGGTCCCCGGTGCCGGCTGTGAGTAGGTCGACGTCGGAGCTCACGTCAAGGTGCAATCGGTCGCGTGCCGTGGATAGCTGCACACGGGAATGCTCCTGGCCGTCCTTATACGCGACAGCGGTCAAGTCACCGGGGGTGTAGATGATGTCGAAATCGGTACGGAAGGCCAGGTTTTCTCCTACCTTGGATCGTCCGACAGGCACCCCGTTGAGGAGCAGTTCGACGTCGTCGGCGTCCGAGTACACCTCCACCTGGATCGGCTGTCCCTCGAATCCCTCCCAGGTCCAGCTGCTGATCGCATCACTCCAGGACCAAGGCGTCATGAGCGGTGTGCGCCCATGAAACTGCGGGCGCTGGACCGCGATGTATGGCGTTGACCGGAGCCCGAAGACAATCTCCCGGTAGTAGGAGGCGGGGCGGCGCTCACCTGTGATGTCGATGTCGCCTGTCCACGCGGTAAGCCACGGGTAGGGACGTGCCACGCTTGCTGCTGCACCATGGCCGCCGTCGGCGTATCCCACCGAGCCCAAGCCGGCTTCTCCCAGGTAGTCCCACCCGGTCCAGGCGAAGTCGCCAATAACATGATCGTTGGCTTTGACGAGGTCCCAGTTTTTGGCGATCTGCCCCGGAAAAGTCTCAGTGCCGGCAATGACGCGGTTCGGAAAGAGCGTCTTATCCAGCAGGTAGCGTCCGTCACCGTAGTTCATTCCTGCCACGTCAAGCACCGAAAAGGATTCGGCGGTCCGTTCGCTGACCATTTCGGAGGCCGAGATATGGTTCATCATGTCTCCGACCTGGGTCATCATCCCGTTCACGCCCGCTCCGGTGTCGCCAGCTGCGCCCTGGTGCTGTTTCATGCCGGCCAGGACAATGTCCAGACTCGATACAAAACCGTTGATACCGTTGGTGATGGGCCGGGTCCCGTCCAGCGACCGCAGTTTTTCGGCAAGCCGGCGGCTCCACACCCCGCCATCAGCAGTTCCGGTTTCCGGAATCTCATTGCCGATGGAGTACATGATCACACTGGGGTGATTGATGTCCTTGGCCACAAGGGCCTCAAGATCACGTTCCCACCACTGCGCGAAATCAGTGGCGTAGTCGTAATCGGATTTACCCGAGGTCCAAACGTCGAACGCTTCATCGATGACGAGCATCCCGAGCCGGTCACAGGCATCCAGGAGTGCCGAGCTCGCGGGGTTGTGCGAACTCCTGATGGCGTTGAAACCGGCTTCCTTCAGGACCCGGACCCGGCGCTCCTCGGCCGCGGCAATAGTCGCCGCACCCAAAGGTCCATTGTCGTGATGAACGCAGGCACCGCGCAGTTTCACCGTCTCACCATTGAGCCTCAACCCTCTCTTGGCGTCGACCTGGATCCGACGGATCCCGAACGTGACGGATTCCCTGTCGATGACCGCGCCTGCGTCTCGCAGCAGCAGGACGCACGTGTACAAGGACGGCGAATCGAATCCCCACAAGGCAGGATTCTCGACCATCAGCCGATGGCGCACCACAGCCGAGGTGCCTGGAAGCAGTGTGACAGGGGACTCGTCGCTGGCGACCTCGGCGATGCCTTCTTCATTGACCGACGCTGCTAAGTTGACCGTGGTGGTCACGGCGGTGGTGTTGGTGATCCTTGCAGTCACCTCCACCATCGCGCGATTGCTGTCGATGTCAGCAGTGGTGACACGGACACCATCTACCCCGATGTGGATAGGCTCCTTAACAATCAGGTGCACGTCCCGGTAGATCCCGGCACCGGTGTACCAGCGACTGTCCTTATGCGCCCGGCAGACCACCCGGACCTCGTTCGCGGCACCGAACCGAAGGAACGGGTCAATGCGCACGGTAAAGCGCGAGTAGCCATAAGCGTCTTGGCCGGCCAGGGCACCGTTGACGTACACCATCGCGTCCCGGTAAACGCCGTCGAACTCGAGAGCGAACACCTTGCCGCGATCTGCCTCATCAACATCGAGCATCCTGCGGTATTCGAAAGCACCACTGGGAAAATATCCGCCAGCCGCGCCGGCAGGAGCATCACCGCTTCTGGTTTTCGAGATCAGCGCATCATGCGGAAGCATTACATCAACCCACTGTTCACTTGCTCCGCCCAGTTCAGCGAAAGCACTGACCCTCGTCCGGACGGCCCATCCTTCGTTGAATGGTTTCCTGGCCATTAGCACTCCTAGAAAAATCAATAGCGATTGTCAGTGACTCGTCACGGCTTAACCACGCGCTGGTGCACGTCAACGGATGGTTGATTCCCGCGGTTGAGCGTCGTCGTCTCTCATGAAGCTCATGCTGCTGCCCAGGAGGCTTCAAGGAATCGGCGCGCCTGCTCGATCTGTTCTCGATCCTCCGGAGCCTCTCCCATGAACATGCCGTGCGGGGCACCTTCCCAGACATGAAGTTCGGCGCGGACGCCGGCCTGAAGGAGTTTGCGGTGCAACCGCACGGTATCCGAGAGGAGGAAGTCGCGCGTCCCGGAGGTCAGCATGACAGGCGGGAAGTCTGCGGTATATGTGCCGAACAGAGGTGAGATGTAGGGGTGCTCGAGTGACTGATCACCGCGGTATAGCTCGAGCATGTTCTTCGGGTGCCATTCGCTGAGGCCAAACCCGAGGGTGGTGTACGTGTCGCCGGCAAGCGTGAAATCGACACAAGGAGAAATGAGGCAGGCGGCGGCTGGCATTGGCAGACCCTCGTCTCGGGCCCTAAGGAGAAGGGCTGCTGAGAGATTGCCGCCTCCGGATTGCCCGGCGATGGCGATCGTCTCCGGCCTATGGCTCTTCAGCAGTTCGCGGTATACCGTCATGCAGTCATCCAGGCCAGCCGGGAACGGGTTGTCCGGGAGTTGCCGGTAGTCCATTCCCCAGGTGCGCACGCCGATGTTGCCGGCGATGAGCTCGGTGGAGCGGCGCGCAGTGGGCCCGCCGCCCCAAAGGAAACCTCCGCCGTGGATGTACAGAAGGACCCGCTCGTCGTCAGCTGCGATGTCCGACGGCTCAGCCATAAAGAATTTCGCCCCATGAACCTCGCCGGCTTCTACTGCTACTGCAACGTCTGATGTCACGGCGCCAGTTGTCGCTCGCGCCATGGTTTCGACGAAGACAGGGTCTGAGGATTCGGCGGCCGCCGCCAGGGCACGCCAGACCTCGACATCCTCAGGGGCGGGATCAGGCTGCGGCGGCCTTCCGGCGGCCATGGCCAATACATTCTGTGCCTCGAGGCTGATGGTGGTTGGAACAGGGTATTCGGTCATCGTGGAACGTTCTCCTCTGCGGGGATCGATCGTGAACTATTCGTGAAGTCAGGCGCTCTCGCGGTTAGTCGCGACATCGTGGGTGACGCGCGTCACCGATCTAATCACGCGTGGGTGACACGCGTCAATAGGGGCTGAAATTTCCCGTTGGGAATGCAGTGCATTGAGCGGCCGCGGCGCACAGATGGGTGTCGGCTGCAGCAAAGCCCTTGAAGAGCCACTCCAGTGGATCGCACCAGCTCAAGCATCGAAATGCGAAGCAGTTGATCCTCCGGGCCAAACTTTGACCCTGGAGCGTACGTCATCCGTCCAAGATGGGGGCGAAGACCTGGTTAGCCCAGCTGGAGGACGGCAAGCGCCCGCCGAAGGTAGGGGGCAGGGTCAGTGTCATCATTAGCCGCCCATTGCAGCCAGGCTTCGAATAATGCGCCAGCAAGAGCGGCGCACAGGTACCGGGCAGTGTCTTCAGGAATGCCACGGGCGGTGAGGTAGGAGCGGGTCTGGTCGTTGCGAGTCCCTAAGAATTCCTGGCTGCGGCACAGCAGCTCCGGGTGTTCGGCGATCAATCGGAGTCTCCCGCGGGTCACGGCGAGGTCCGGGAGGGCGGCAATACCCGTAAGCACGGCTTCCCGAAGTCCGTCCAGAATCGCCTGTCGGGACAGGGGATGTGCAGGGGCCGACTCCAAGGCAGCGGCGGAGGCTTCTATTACAGGTCCCATCCCGCCCCATACCAACTCTGCTTTATTGGCGAAATGGCGGTACAAAGTCTTCCGCCCAACGCGGGCCTCCCGCGCAATATCCTCCATCGAGGTCTGCTCATACCCCCGCTCGGCGAACATTTTGAGGGCAAGGGCGGCAACCGCTTCAGGGTCGATGCTCACCGGCCGCCCCGGCGACCGGTGGATAGTGATTGAATCGTTCGAAAGCATCTCACCAGTATTCACCCTTCCATTATGACACTGAGTATCGTAATCTTGGCTGCGACATCATCAGCGTCTGGAAGGACATCATGGGCAGCGAAGCCTCGTGGCAGGAAACCATCACTAATGGCCGCTTTGCGGGACAAACCGTCGTCGTAACGGGTGCAGCGTCCGGCATAGGGCAGGCGACTGCCATGCGCATCGCCAAGGAGGGCGGCAAGGTTATCGCCGCGGACATCAGCAAGCAGCGCCTCGAGGCTCTCGTTGAAGAGAATAAGAACCTGGACCTGGTGCCAGTGGCCGGTGACATCTCTACTGAGGAAACTATTGCCGCTGTGGTTTCTGCCGCCGGCGGGCGCATCGACGCCTTGGCGAACATTGCCGGAATCATGGATAACTTCGCACCAATCCATGAGGTGGACGATGACCTTTGGGACCGCGTTTTCCGGATCAACGTCACCGCCCTCATGCGTCTTACCCGCGCCGTTGTACCGCTGATGCTGGAAGCCGGGGCGGGGTCGGTAGTCAACGTTTCCTCAGAGGCCGGCATCCGCGGTTCGGCTGCCGGGGCTGCATACACTGCCTCCAAACATGCCGTTGTTGGCCTGACCAAGAACTCCGCCGTGATGTACGGCCCGAAGGGTCTTCGCTTCAATACCGTGGCTCCCGGGCCCACACTCACTGGCATCGAGGCAAACTTCGGCTCCCAACTGGCCACCGAACGGCTCATCCCACTCATGCAGGCCAATATCCCCACGCCCGCTAACGCCGCACAGTTGGCAGCCTCAATCACTTTCCTGCTCAGCGACGACGGCACCAACCTAAACGGCGCGGTTCTGGCCTCCGACGGCGGCTGGTCGGCGATTTAGCCGCCAAACAAAAAACCCTTCAAAAACAGGAGTTTCTTCTAATGTCAGAAAAGTTCTTTGAGGCAGTCTCCCAGATCCTTGGTCAAGATGCCGTTGACGTTTCGGATGCTGGCCGCGCCTCATACAGCAGCAACCGGCTCCCTGGCGGAGACCGTCAAACCGATGGGATTGTTTTTCCTTCTTCCACTGAAGACGTTTCCACCATTGTTCGCCTGGCCGCCGAGCATGGAGTGTCTTTGTGGCCGACCAGCACGGGCCATAACTGGGGCATGGGAGAGTTTTCCCCAGTCCGGGAAGGCCAGGTGGT
Organism: Arthrobacter sp. 01T428; assembly: GCF_056398685.1. Taxonomy (NCBI): domain Bacteria; kingdom Bacillati; phylum Actinomycetota; class Actinomycetes; order Micrococcales; family Micrococcaceae; genus Arthrobacter; species Arthrobacter sp. 01T428. The sequence continues at coordinate 163,587 of NZ_JBFTPW010000007.1, forward strand.
TATGCACCTGGGCAAACGGATGAACCGCATCCTGGAAGTTGATGAACGACTCGGCTACGCCGTCATCGAACCGGGAGTAACCTTCCGACAGCTTCGGGCAAAAATGGCCGAACTCGGCGACAAGTTCATGATCAGCGGAACCTCCGGTCCGCCCGATGGCAGCATCATCGGCAATGCCCTCGACCGCGGTGCCGGCTACACCCCTCACTTCGATCACTTCGGCACGCTCTGCGGGATGGAAGTAGTTCTGCCCAACGGGGAAATCTTCAACACCGGAGACGGGTCCCTTCCCAATTCCAATAGCCGCTTTACTAATAAGTCGGGGTTCGGACCGCTCCTGGACGGCATCTTCACTCAATCCAACTTCGGCATTGTCACGCAGACTGCTGTCTGGCTGATGCCACGCCCGCCGGTCATTGTGGGATTTGCTTTCTCCTTCGCGGAGGACGAGGACCTTTCCGAGATCTTTGAAATGGTGCGCCCGCTGAAGCTCAACTCGGTGGTTCCTACCCTCATCAAGGTGACCTCCGGCGGTTACGGCTTCGCTACGGAGGATACCTACCCTTATAACCGCACCGACGGTCAGGTGCCACTGCCGGATGCCATCCGCCGGGAACTGCAGGAAAAGCATGGCACCGGAGCGTGGCTCGTGTCCGGCGCCCTGTATGGGCCTTCCGAGGAGGCGCTGCAGCCCACGCTCGGTAGGATCCGCGCCGTTTTCGAGGCATCAGGTAAGGCCACCTACATTTCCCACAAGGAAATGCTGGATAACCCCATCTACAAGATCCATCTCGACACCTACAGTGGTGAACCCACAGACAGTGAAGTCGACATGCTCAACTGGCGCCCTGGCGGTGGCGCGACCTGGTTCCTGCCCGCCACACCTATGATCGGCGAAGCTGCTGAGCTTCAGCACGAAACCTCACGCCGCGTCCTTGCCGAGCACGGGTTTGAGTACTTCGTCGAGTTCGTTTGCAGCACCAGGGCAGCACGCGGCCTGCACCTCATCATCTTCAACCGTCAGGACGCTGATGAGGTAGCCCGCATGAACGCCGCCTATGCTGCCTTGGTCGAAGCATACGACGAGATCGGCTACCCCATCGGACGAACCCCGACTGACTGGCAGGAACGGGCCATGGCCCGTCTGCCGGTACTGCAGCAGGTCACGCATCAAATTAAGGCGGCACTGGATCCCAAGGGAACCATCGCGCCGGGCAAGTACGGCATCTCATGAGTGCTGCAGCCATCAGCCTCGGTGGCCGTGTTCTTGAGCTGACAGCACCCTATGAGATGGATACTGTCGTACGCCCTGACCTAGGTCAGCCCGGCCCCGGTCAAGTCGTTGTCCGCATGGTCGCTCTGGGCCTGTGCGGCACAGACCTTCACATCTACTCCGGTCGGGGATCCATGTATCCATGGGTAACGGGGCATGACGGAGCCGGAATCATCCAATCGGTAGGGCCTGGAGTCGATCTCCAAGAGGGCCAACGCGTTGCCGTTGACCCCGTCGTCCGATGCGGGAAATGCGCGATGTGCCGGCAAGGCAAGGTGCAGCTCTGCGCGGACGGCGGATACCTCGGCATGCTCGGCCCAGGTTTGGCCGCTGAATATGTACAGCTTCCGGCGGCCCAACTCATTCCGCTGCCGGACGCGGTATCAGACCTGGCGGCCACCGTCTTGGAGCCCGTCGCCGTGGCCCTTCACACACTTCGCCGGGTGGCGCCCTTAATGCCCGGCCAGGGGGCCGCCGCCATCATTGGTGGAGGCCCGTTGGGCATCCTGCAGGCACAGGTATCCCAGCACTTTGGATGGGATTGCGTTGTCTTCGAGCCCCAGAAGCGACGCCGGGACCTGGGCAGCTCCCTTGGCGTGAAGATGTTCGATCCGGCGGAAGCTGAGGACATCGAGACACTTAAAGGCGGCCCGATACTGGTGATCGAGACATCCGCGGCCGGCGCGGGCGTCGACCTCGCCGAACGGATAGCAGCCCCGGGTTCCGTTGTTGCCATCGTGGGCCGTGGGCCGCATTCCCCGTCGCCAGCGAGCATCTTGCTCAAAGAGCTGTCGGTGCTGGGAATCAAGGGAGGCCCAGGCATGTACTCCGAGGCGGTGCGCTTGGTCCAGGAGGGCGTGGTTGATCCGGCATCAGTTATCACTGACCAGTTCCCTTGGTCGCAAGGTGCCAAGGCGTTTGCGCACACCGTTCAGAACCCCGAAACCGTGGTTCGCAGCGTCCTCCATGGGGCGTGGCAATGACAAAGCAAGTCATTAACTACGGAAAGCATCCTTCTCAGTTTGTCGAAGCCTGGTTTCCCGAGAACTGGTCACAGGACAGTGCTGTCGTGCTGCTCCATGGTGGCTGGTGGCGTGCTAAACACGACCTGCATCTGATGGATGAGCTGGCTGCTGATCTGCATCAGAGGGGGTATTTGGTTTGGAACGTAGAGTATCGAAGGATCGATGGCGACGACGGCGGTTGGCCTGGGACATTGGACGACGTCCTGGCAGCCATTCACCACCTGACCTCAGAGCCGCTGCGGGTAAACCCGTCATCCATTGCGGTCATTGGACATTCCGCCGGCGGACACCTGGCCCTGCTCGCGGCCAAGACAGCGCGACTGGCTGCTGTCGTTGCGCTCGCCCCGATCACGGATGTCGCCCGCTGCGCGGCTGAAGGACTGGGAGAGGGAGCGACGCCGGTCTTCCTCGAAAAGGCTGGTCTTACCAAGAAAGTCTTTGAAGAAGCTTCGCCTTTGGAGCAGGCACCGATCCGTGTTCCCCAATTGGTCGTCCACGGCTCGGATGATGTCCGGGTCCCCTTGAGCCACAGCAAGGCATACGTCTCCAGAGCCGCCGGGGTGGGGGACAATGTTGAACTTCGGGAAGTTCAGGGGGGCGACCACATGTTCGTCCTGCAGCCCGATCATTCGTATTGGCCCAAAGCGCTGGAGTGGCTGAACGACGTAACCGCCGACTCAGCGCCCGTACCTTCCGCCGGAGAAGACAAGCTCTCATTATGACGGGGAGCACAAAGATCCTCGGACCCGGAGAGGGCGAAACGCATACCAACCATGCGATTCGGGCTGCGCATTCTCCGGGTGATTCCGATCCGGGCGGCGATGGCATCGGCAGCGAAACGCGCATCCGCCTCCAACTCACTAGTTATCGTCTCGTCGATGCAGTCAGGGACTCCTGACATTCTGTCTCTGACGTGATTCGTCCTGGAAGAAAAGTGGGAAATTCTAGGGAAGGGATCCGAAATCTCACTCCAGTTTTTGGTGGCGCTCCCGGGAAATGTCTCTAGAGCTACCGTTTGATTGCTGAGCCGCGGCGGGGACTTGGCCCGCCAGAGGTTGCGGTTCGAGTTCGGATCCGGTGCCCTCGTGGCTGAGGCGAACGACGGCAACGTGACGCGGGCGAGTGCGCAGCACCACGCCCGACCGGTTCCTTACCTGATCCAAAGAGTCGTCAGATAGCAGCCCACTACTTTTAGGCCAGGTCTCGATCAACCACTTTCGAGCGGTGAGCATTCTGGTTCGGTGCCGCAAAGAAATATGAGGCCACGGCGTGGCCGATCTGCTGTTACTCCTGGTAGTAGTGCTGTTCGAGACCCTTGATGAGCAGTTCGGGCTCTCCGCTCATTGCGGCGTCGACCAGCAGCAGATGCCTGTCCGCCTGGCTGTCGGCGGTTCCCACGCCGCGCCGCATTATCGGCACCATCATGACGGCGAGAAGCGACTCCAGGCTCTGCCATGCCTCCACCAGTTTGGCCTTTGGCTGCTGATTCATCAGCGTTCCGTGGAACTCGCGGTCCAACCTCATGAGATCGTCTACGTCCTCTGGCAGACGAAGCCCCCGCATGCGTTCGGCGATGCGCCTCAGTTCTTTCTCAACGCTTTCGGACGGCGGAAGCACGGCGTGCATGGCAGCTCGTCCTTCGAGGGCTGCGAAGACTTCCCCGATCTCGGCGATGTCGCCGTCGCTGAAGTATCGAACCCGGTTACCTGAACCCGGCGAGAATTCGACGAGCCCGGTTGCGGCAAGGCGCGTCAGGGCCTCGCGGACTGTGCCGCGGCTCACAGACAGATCTTCAGCGAGCCTCTTTTCTACGAGATGCCGACCCGGATCGAGGGTTCCCAGGATGATTTCCCTCCTGATTCGGTGCGCCACTTGATCCACGAGCGTTGTTCGCTCCGCAACCCGAGGCGCAAGCGTTCTCGCGAGAGACGTCCTTGCTGGCTCAGAGGTAGGTTGACTCTCCATTGCGCTCACACCCCTATCGGCTAATGGCAGCCACCCGCGCTTTGGAGTGGGCCTTGACACTAGATCACCAAACGATAGTATCAAACAATCATGTCGGACATGATTGTCGGACACTATGGTCGGATAGGACACCAAAATGCATGATGGCTTCAGAAGCCAAGAGGCCGTGTTTCGCGGCCACTTCCACATTGCTGCCCTCCCTGGCGGCGGTTTGGATCTGCCGTACATCGAGATCCATGGCCGGGAGACCGGACCGCGGCTGACAGTGCTCGCAGGGGTCCACGGCTGTGAGTATGCGGCCATGGCTGCTCTGCGGGAGTTCGTTGCGGAGGTAAATCCTTCGGAACTGAGGGGGATCATCACGGCGGTTCCCGTGGTCAACCTCCCGGCTTACCTGAGCCGGACGCCCTTCATCGTTCCGGTGGACGGCAAGAATCTGAACAGGTGCTTTCCTGGAGACCCGAACGGCAGCTTTTCGGACGTACTGGCACACCACGTGTTCGAACGCTTCATCCGGGGAGCCGACTACGTCATCGACCTTCATTCCGGAGACGTACCGGAAGCTATTGAACCGGTAGTTATCTACGACGAGTCACCGGTGGGTGAGGCTGCCCGGCGGATCGCGGTGGCGTACGGAACCCAACATGTGATCAGGCAGCCTGCCGCCTCACGGGTAACCACCGGCACCACGAGTTCTGCTGCCGCGGATGCCGGTGTCCCGGCGATCACCGCTGAGGCAGGAGGCGGCGGCATCATCGATCGCAAGGCTGTCGCCATTCATGTCAGGGGTCTGCGGAATGTGGCTGCGACCTTGGGAATGCTCCCCTATGACGTTGAGCAAACCCCCGGCCAGGCCGAGCACGACCAAGGGTGGAGCTGGATTCACTCGCCGGTGGGCGGTTGGTGGCAACCGAACGTCGAACTTGGCCAGCCTGTCTCCAACGGCGAGCTTCTCGGACAGGTCAGTGACCTTTTCGGCGACGTCATCCACGAAGTAAGGGCGACGGAAGCCGGGATACCCATGATCATCACCACGAGTCCCGCGATAGCCGCGGACGGACTCCTTATGGTCCTAACCCAGGAGGTTTAAGAATGAGCACCACCAAGAAGCGAGTGGCCGTCATCGGTCTCGGAACGGCAGGCAGCATGTCCGCCTGGCGCCTGGCTTCACGGGGCATGGATGTAGTTGGTTACGAGCAGTTCGGAATTGCCCACGACCGTAGTGCCCACGCGGGCGAGTCCCGTATCTTCCGTACCGCTTACTTCGAAGACCCTGAATACGTGCCATTGCTTCGCACCGCCAAGGCGCTGTGGCAACAACTCGAGGGTGAGACGGGCACCAAACTGCTCACTCTTGCCGGCAATCTCATGCTGGGGGAGGCATCATCGCAGATGGCCAACGTCAGTGACTCCATCGATAAGTTCGGGGTGGACGCCTCCATCATTCCGCTCGACGAGGCGCGCACCCGCTGGCCGCACCATCCGTTCCACGAGGGCGACGCCGTTGTCCTGGACCGTGAAGCAGGCTATCTTCGCCCTGAGCTCGCGGTGCTGAAGGCCGCCTACCGGGCCAAGTCGCTGGGCGCCCAACTCCGCACCTACACCCCGGTTGAAGGGGTCGAAGTCAAGGACGACGGGGTCTGGGTCAGCGCCCATGGCCGGAGCGAGCGATACGACCACGTTGTGGTCACCACCGGTCCCTGGGCCGCGAAGCTGCTTCCGGAACTCGCGCCACTCGTGCAGGTTCGCAAGGCGGTGTCAGCGTGGTTCGTCACGAAGGAACGCGGAGCATTTGATCCGGCCAACTTCCCATGCTTCATACGCACGACGCCTGAAGAGTTCTATGGACTGCCGGCGATGGACGGGAACGGGCTGAAACTAGGCCTGTCCGGAACCGTCAACCGTCTGGTCGATGACCCCGACGCCCTCGACCGCACGGTCCCCATCGACGAAATGAAGGCATTCAGGCAACTCGTCGCCGATTCCTTCCCTGCACTCTATCCGGATCCTGTCCGTGTGGCCGCCTACATGGAGGGCTACACCCAGGACGGGCACGGGATCGTTGGGCGGCTTGGCGGCGAGGACCGCATCACCGTCCTCACAGGCCTGTCCGGTCATGGGTTCAAGCTTGCACCGGCGCTCGGCGAAATCGCCGCGGACTACGCCCTTCATGGTGCCAGTGACAACACGATCCCGCTCCTGAGCCCCGACCGGTTCCTTACGATCCAGACCTCGACGGCGAACCCGTGAGGTGACGCAAGGCCCGTCCCAGCCATTAACTACATCCATCTGGCACCACTACACGGCTTTTTCTGTAACCGCACCATCCCCAACCAAAATAAATTCCAAGGAAAACACCATGAAGACACAAAACAAGGTCCACGCCGCTGTGGCCTCACTGGCCCTCCTCATTGGCCTAACCGCGTGTGGCAACGCCGCCGGCAGTGAACCTTCGGCCAGCCCCACCGAGCTGGGCCTCAGGGACATCTCTGAGGGTGTCCAGCCCGATCCGAAGGCTGTGAGCCTCCTGCCGAAGTCGTACAAGGACAAAGGTGAGCTCACGGTGGCCGCGGACCTGCACTACCCGCCGACCGTCTTCCTCGCCGAAGACAACAAAACCCCGATCGGCCTCAACCCGGATATCACCCGGCTTATTGCCAAGAAGCTTGGCGTCAAGGTGAAGTTCGAGGACACGAAGTTCGACACCATCATTCCGGGCCTTGACGGTGGCCGCTTCGACTTCACCGTTTCGACCATGGCCAAGACCGAAGACCGGCTCAAGGTCGTGGACATGATCGACTACTTCAAGGCCGGCAGCTCCATTGGGGTGACCGCCGGAAATCCGCAGAAACTCACCAACGAGACCCTGTGCGGGAAGAGCATCGCCGTCACCCAAGGCTCAACCGGTCAGCTGCTGCGCCTTCCAGCCCTGAACGAGATGACCTGCACCTCCAAGGGACAGCCCGCAATCAACGCAGTGACGCTGCCCAACATCCAGGAAGCCCTCGTCCAGCTGCACTCCAAGCGCATCGACGGCATCCTCTACGACACCACGGCACTCGCCTGGGCGCAGACGCAGCAGCCGGGCTCCTTCCAGATGCTCACCCCTCCCCTCAACGTCGGCGGAACCGGAATCACGGCAGTTGCGCTGAAGAAGGGGTCGCCCCTGACCCCCGCCATTCAGGCAGCAGTCCAGTCGATCCTCGCTGACCCGGAGTACAAGGAGTCCCTCAAAACCTGGGGCCTCGAGTTTGGGGCCATTACCGACGCCAAGCTGAACTAGCAGGTGCCTGAATGACAACGGCTATCAGCAAAGGAAACAAAGCTGCCATGGGAAGCGTAGATGCAGCCCTCAAGCCACGGCTTCGGCTTCGGACCCGCTCCGAATACGCGGGGTGGATCCTTAGCATCCTCGTCGGCGTCGGGATCCTCACCTCGGTCCTCACAAACTCCAACTTCAAGTGGGAGATCGTCGGGAAGTACTTCTTCGCTGAGACGATCCTGCGCGGGCTCATGCTCACGATCTTCCTCACGGTTGCGAGCATGGCCCTGGGAACCTTGCTCGGGCTTGCCCTCGCGATCATGCGGGCTTCGCACGTGAAGCCGGTCTCCATGACAGCCGGGCTCTACATCACATTGTTCCGTGGCACCCCAGTGCTGGTGCAGCTGATCTTCTGGTTCAACATCTCCGCCCTTTACCCGAACCTGAGCATCGGGATCCCGTTCACCGACATCAGCACCGCCATCGACGTCAACACGATCATGGGCCCGATCACCGCAGCGCTTGTGGGCTTGACCCTCAACCAGGCCGCGTACATGGCCGAGATCATCCGCGGCGGCTTCTCCGCAGTAGGCAAGGGCCAGCTTGAGGCCGCCGACTCGCTCGGAATGAGCGCGTCCATGAGGATGCGCAAGGTCATCATCCCTCAGGCCATGCCGTCCATCATCCCGGCGACCGGCAATCAGTTCATCGGAATGTTCAAGGAAACCTCGCTGGTTAGCGTCCTCGGCGTGGCCGAGCTTCTGCAGAGCACCCAGTTGATCTACGCGCGCACCTTTGAGACCATCCCGCTGCTCATCGTGGCGAGCCTGTGGTACCTGGTCATGACCCTGCTGCTGAGCTACCCGCAGTCCAAGCTCGAACAGAAGTACTCCCGCGCAACAGCCCGGCTTCCGCGGAAGTCGAAATCCGTTGTGCTGACCGACCCGGAAGGTATCGCGCGATGAGCACCGACGGCACTATCCTTGCCCGGAAAATCCGAAAGTCCTTTGGACCCAAGACAGTCCTGAAGGACATCGACCTGGAGATTGCCAGCGGAGAGATCTGCTGCATCATCGGCCCCAGCGGCTCGGGAAAGTCCACCATCCTGCGCTGCATCAACGGCTTGGAGACCGTGGATTCCGGAATCCTGAAAGTCAACGGCGAGGACTTCGGCTACTACGAAACCGACAAGGCCTACCACGCCCTGCCTGCGAAGAAACTGGCCCAGCAGCGCACCAGGGTTGGCATGGTCTTCCAGTCCTTCAACCTGTTTCCAAACATGACCGCCCGGGAGAACGTCATGTCCGGACCGGTCCTGGTCAAGCGCGCGGACAAGAAGGAATCAGCCAAACGCGCCCAGGAACTGTTGACAAGCGTGGGCCTCGGCGCTTTCGGGGACCGCTACCCGGCCGAACTCTCCGGCGGGCAGCAGCAACGCGTCGCGATCGCGAGGTCCCTGGCCATGGATCCGGAAATCATGCTCTTCGACGAGCCGACATCTGCACTGGACCCCGAAAAGGTCGGTGAAGTCCTGACCGTTATGAAGGAGCTCGCCGAGAAGGGCATGACCATGGTGGTGGTCACCCACGAGATGGGCTTCGCCCGCGAAGTGGCCGATTCCCTGATCTTCATGGACGACGGCTACGTCGTCGAACGCGGCGACGCCCGCGAAGTGCTCCGCAACCCCCAAGAGTCCCGCACCCAGTCCTTCCTCGAGAAAGTGCTCTGAAATGACAGATGGAAAGTTGGCCGTCATCGGCCTCGGCACCATTGGCAGTATGGCCCTCTGGCAGGCCTCCCGGCTATCCGATTCCGTGGTCGGATTCGAAGCGCAGCTCCCTGCGCACGGACGCAGTGCCGTTGGCGGAGACACCCGCCTGTTCCGCATGCTCAACCTAAACCCGGGCTTCAATCCCATCCTGCAGAGCTCCCAACGTCTCTGGGCCGAGCTTGAGGACGAAACCGGACAGGACATCCTCCTGCGCTGCGGCGGAATCTACATTGGTACGGCGAACGGGGCGTACATCCCGCAGCTGCTCGAGTCGGCGCGGGCGACCGGCGTAGCGCACCAGATCCTCTCCCGGACGGAGATGGCCGAGCGGTATCCGCAGCACAACCTGCGTGCCGATGACATCGGTGTGTTCGACCCCAACGGCGGCGCACTCAGGACGGATCGGGCCGTCACGGCTGCGGTCTCCGCAGCCCAGGCCAACGGTGCGACAGTGCTCACCAACACCCCGGTAGACGGGATCCGGGAAACCGTAGACGGTGTAGTGGTGACCTCCGGGGACAAGTCCTGGACGTTCGAGAACGTCATCGTCGCCTCCGGCGGCTGGTCGCAGAAGCTCATGCCGGAGTCGCTCCAAGCGCACACCCAACCGAACAGGGTCTTCCTCACGTGGTTCGTCGCCAAAAATCCCGCGCTCTTCTCCCCAGAGCGGTTTCCTGTCTTCGTGCGGCTCTCCGGAGACCGGTCCATGTATGGTGCGCCCGCAGTTGATGGGGTCACCGTCAAGGCAACCCTGAATTTCCGGCCAACGCCTACCGGGAACCCCAGTGCGGTTCCGAGGGAACTTACTCCGGCAGAGATTGCCGAGACGACCGAGACGGTGAGCGAGTTCTTCCCCGGCCTGTATCCAAACATCGTCCGCTCGGACGCGTTCCCGGACCTCTTCACGACCGACCGCAACCCGCTGCTCGGCCGCCTCGACGCCGGTAGCAGGGTCTACTGCGCAACCGGGTTCTCCGGCGGGGGCTTCAAAATGGCCACCGGATATGGCGAGATCGCCGCCCGCGAAGCGCTCGGATTACAGACGTTCGATGGCTTGGATTTCGTACGTCCGGAACGGTTCATGAGCGTCCATAGCATGCAGGCTGCCGCGGCCGGACAATCCTCTTCCCACAACCAGTGAAAGCGTTGATATGAGCCTTCCCTTTGCCCCCACTGATTCTCGAGTCGGGCTGGTCGCCAACGGTGTGTCCGGCTCGCCATCGCACCGGCTCCAGGCTCTCGGCTTGAAGTTGCCCAGCCTCGCTGACAACCCGTACTACCTGCATCACCGGTCGGTGGACTCCAGTATTCACATCTCAGGCCAACTGCCGTACAAAGACGGCGAACTCCTGGGCACCGGCATCGTCGGCCACGATGTGGAGCTTGAAACAGCGCAGGAGCTTGCCCGCCACGCCGCGCTTAACGCACTTGCTGCCGCCGTCCAAGCGGTGGGCGACCTGGACAAGGTCCGCATCGTGCAGATGCTCGTTTTTGTGGCCAGTACACCGGACTCCGGTCTGCAGTCGCAGGTGGCCAATGCAGCCAGTGACTTGCTCATCGGGGTACTGGGTGAAAACGGACGGCACGCCCGTACTGCGATCGGTGTAGCCGGGCTGCCGCGCAGGAGCCCGGTCGAGATTCAGATGGTCTGCACGGAGGCGAGGGCATGAACCATAAGGAGCACTGCGTGAACCGCATTCAGCAAGCACTCGAGGCTCTCGTCGATCGGATCGACACGCCCTCACCCATCGTGCTGTCCGACGTGATGCAGGACAATATCGACCGGATGCAGGCCTTCGCAACCCAGCAGAACCTCGACGTCAGGCCACACGTCAAAACCCACAAATGCGTGGAAATCGGCCGGCGCCAGCTCAAAGCGGGTGCGGTCGGAATCACTGCAGGCAACGTCGGTGAGGCAGAGGTCTTCGCCGCGGCCGGGTTCGACAACGTCTTCATCGCCTACCCGATCTGGCCGGCTGGAACCAAAGGCCCACGGATCCGCGAGCTGGCCGAGACAACCCGGCTCCGGGTCGGAGTCGACAATGTGGCGGCGATCGATGCCTTGGCCGATGCGATGGGATCAGAAGCGGAGCTGCTGCAGGTGGTGATCGAGGTCGATTGTGGTGCGCGCCGTTCCGGGGCCGCTCCCGAGGCTGCCGGCGACCTCGCCCTCGCCGCCCGCAAGCGTGGCCTGATCCCGGCGGGCGTCTTCACCTATCCTGGCCATGGCAGTGCCGGACCGGACGCGCGCAAGCGAGCCGCCGAGGACCAGGACGCCGCACTCATCACCGCGGTACGGAGCCTCAGCGCAGCTGGCGTGACCGCAGAGGTGGTCAGCGCCGGCTCCACACCCACTGTGGAATTCGCCACCAACAGCGTCATCACCGAGATCAGGCCCGGCGAGTACGTCTTCAACGACCTCAACAACACCAGGCTCGGCGCCTGCACTGAGGACCAGATCGCGCTGTTCCTCGCCGGCACAGTGGTCAGCGACTGGGTCCCGGAGCAGGTCCTGCTCGATATCGGCACCAAAGCCCTCGGTCGCGAAGGCAGCCCCGAGATCGGGTACGGCGGCATTGCCGGCACTACGGCCGTGTTGTCCAAGCTCAATGAGTACCACGGCTTCCTTCCCCTGCCCGGGGACGGATTCCACCCCCGCGTCGGGACCGTGCTTCCCGTGGTGCCCAACCACGTCTGCCCGGTGGTGGTCAATTTCGAGGAGTACATCGTCACCGACAGCACCGGAACCACCCTGGAACGGTGGCCTGTGGACGCCCGCGGATTCCTCAACTGACCGCCTGAGGACTTTCGTCCCAACCCGACAGCCAACAATCAACCTCACGATGGAGTGCCTGACTTGAGACTAGACAAGACCACCGCCGTGGTGACCGGCGCCAGCAGCGGAATCGGCGAGGCGGTGAGTGCCCACTTCCGCCGCGAAGGTGCCCGGCTGCTGCTCACTGGCCGAAGGGAGCAACTTGATACGGCCCAGCCAGATGACCTGTACGTCCCGGGAGACCTTAACGACGAGGCCTTCGTCGAAAGCCTCGCCCGGCAGGCCGCCGAATCCTTCGGCACCGTCGACGTCGTCGTTATTAACCACGGCTTGCAGGTCACCGGCCCGCTCACGGAGATGGCGCACGAGGACGCGAAGAACGTGCTCAACAGCAACCTGCTCAGCGCCTTCCTGGTGATGAAGCATTTCGCACCACTGATGCCCGCGGCGGGAGGCTCGTTCGTGCTCGTCAGCTCACGGCTCGGCATGGTCGGCATGGCAGATCAAGTCCTGTACTCCGCAGCGAAGGGCGGCCTCATCATGCTGGCCAAGGGTGCCGCGATCGAGTGGGCCCCACAGAACATCCGCGTCAACGTTGTCGCTCCCGGGCTAACCATCACGCCAGTCATCGAAGCATCAATTCAGCGCACGCCCGATCCCGAGGCCTACCGCCGGCAGCGCGAGGGCCAAATCCCGCTCCAACGCCTCGCCACCCCCGAGGAAATCGCCGACGCCATCCTCTTCCTCGCATCCAAGGAAGCGTCCTACATCACCGGAGCGACGCTCCCGGTAGACGGCGGATACACCGCCTTCTAGCAGCGCATGATCCACAAAAACAGCGGGGCCCGGTCAACCGCCGGGTCCCGCACCCTTCCCAACAAAGCCTGAAACTGGAGCAACGCCCATGAGTACTGGAGCCACACTGGACCTCACCGAAACCCGGCTGTTCATCGGCGGGAAATGGATACCATCCGGCACAGGAGCCACGCTGCCGGTCATCAACCCTGCCACCGGCGAAGCGATCGCGCACGTTTCCGACGGCTCCGTCCAAGACGGAGCGGCGGCACTGGATGCCGCCTGCGCCGCCCAGGACGCTTGGGCAGCAACACCGGCAAGGGACCGCGCCGACATCCTTGCCCGCACCTATCAGGGCATCATCGACCGCCGCGACGAATTCGCCCGCCTGATCGTGGATGAGATGGGCAAGCCCTGGGCAGAAGCCCAATCCGAAGTCGACTACGGCGCAGGCTTCTTCCGCTGGTTCGCAGAATCCGCCGGACGGATCCACACCGAAGGCCAGTTCGGCGTCGAACCGGGCTCCAACTACCACATGGCAGTGTCCAAACGCCCGGTGGGCCCCTCCCTGCTGATCACCCCATGGAACTTCCCCCTTGCCATGGGCGCCCGCAAGATCGCACCGGCCTTGGCCGCCGGCTGCACCACCATCCTCAAGCCTGCCGCCCAGACCCCACTGACGTCCCTGCTACTCGCCCAGGTCCTCCAGGAAGCAGGCGTGCCCGCCGGTGTGATGAACGTCGTCGCGACGAGCAACTCCCGGGATCTGATCGGCGGCATCATGAGCGACGAACGGACCCGAAAGATCTCCTTCACCGGCTCCACCGAAGTCGGCCGGGTACTCCTGGCCCAAGCCGCGCAGAACGTCATGAACACCTCCATGGAACTCGGCGGGAACGCGCCATTGATTGTTTTCGACGACGCCGACCTCGATACCGCCATCGAAGGCGCCTACCTCGCCAAGCTCCGCAATGGCGGCCAGTCCTGCGTCGCAGCCAACCGGATCTATGTCCAGGCCGGCATCGCGCCCGAGTTCACCAAACGCTTCACGGAACGCCTCGCCGCCGTCAACGTAGGCAACGGCCACGAACCCAGCACCGGCCTAGGACCACTGATCGATGACAAGCAACGCGCAACCGTCCACAACCTCGTCACCGACGCCGTCGCCAAGGGAGCAACCTGCCTCACCGGCGGCCAGGTCATCGACGGCCCCGGCTACTACTACCAACCCACCGTCCTGACCAACATTCCAACCAACGCCAACATCAGGGAAGAAGAAATCTTCGGCCCCGTCGCAGCCATCTACACCTTCGACACCGAAGAAGAAGCCATCGTCGAAGCGAACGCCACCCCTTATGGCCTGGCCTCCTACATCTTCACTCAGGACCTTGGGCGGGCACTGCGCGTCGCCGACGCGATTGATGCCGGCATGACAGGAATCAACCGCGGACTCATCAGCAACCCGGCCGCACCCTTCGGCGGGACCAAACAATCAGGCCTCGGGCGCGAAGGGGGAATCGAAGGCCTCGAGGCCTACCAAGAAACCAAATACACCGGCATCCAACTCTGACCTGACTGGTCATGTCCGCCCAAACGCTAGAGAAACCATGGACGATTTCGCGGAGTGGAAGAGGCTTTTACGGCTGCCCATCGAAATGCGAAAGGCCGACCAGCGGAACCGTGGATGGCGCGAGGACCCAACGAGGTAGCGGTTCAAGATCCTCGGCGTCCCAAAACGGTTGATGCCCACCCGTGGAATGTCACGGCAGGCCGAGATGAGCCGTCTGAAGTGGGTGCATAGGGGTGGCCTCGTCAGGCCGCCTCGAGCTACACCAACTTCGTTCCCGTCAGGCCAAAGCCTGGGTTGCCCGGAGCTCACATCCGGAACTTGATAGGGATACTTGCTTGATGCAGATCGGGGCGGACACCTGTCGGAATCCGCTATTCGGAACCGTAGGTATTCCTCCAAATGGTTCTTTTCGCGTTCAAACCCGGCAGAGTCTACTGCACCGGAAGTGGCCTTTCTAAAGCTGTGAAGGCTGCATTGCTGACCATCCGGGGTGACCACACGCTCATCGGGCTGGCTCGGCCGGACGGTTGTGCCTAGCCCCAGCGGGTGCGTGGGACCGTCCCCCTCTCCTCCAACGAGTGTGAGTAATCAGCGGCCAATAGCCCTGATGCACGGAGCAGTGGCGCATCGGCGCCGGGTTCCTCCCGGGACGCCGCGGACCTCCCAGGAGGGTAGGGTGTCTGCGCACGTATCAATTCTACGCAGGGTAGAAAAAATGTTTGCGAGTCCAAGGTGATTGGTCGTGGGTGTTCGATGAAGTGCTGCGAAGGTGCAGAGTCTTCTTGGGGCCCCTGACATGGGAAAACGCGCAAAAGCATGCCGAGACGGGTTCTCTTCCGTCTTTCTACTCGTCCCACTTGCTGGCCGATACCGATGTTCTGTCGTCGGGTCGGTCGGAAGGTCTTGTCATGATGCTCGTGGTCTTCTCCGCCATGTTAACAAGGAAGGAGGTGCCGCCGTCGTGTTGGATGTTTCATCGTTCTGCCGGGTAGGGTGTGGTCGGATTTTGGTTCGTTCGACGGATGGGTGTGAGTCGTGCCCCAGGGGCCGCCGCCTCATCCCGGCAGGAGGCTCCAAGCGGGCTAAAAGGCTGAGCCTTAGCAGGCGATCTCCAGTGTGTGGCGGCTCCCCTTTTGCTGGTGCCGCTCCGACTGTGCAGAGCAGCTTGGGTCCCCTTTTCGTCGGTGGCGATCGAGCAAAAAAGAAGTGTGAACAATGTCCACACTTTCCACCCCGGACTGGCCGGTACTGCCGTCGGACTGGCCCCGATTCCGCTTGTTTCCGCCACTTCCCAGTGTTTCCAAGGCCAGGAATCGCCTTCGAGTCCCACCTGGGGCACGTTCCTATCCCAGGTTTTGTTGTGAAGAGCCCTTCGGGCCCTTTTTTCATAGGTGGCCGGTGGTGTGGCCGGTTGCCTCCTCGCGTGCTTCGCTGACCGACCGGTTGGCGTTCGGTACCTGTTCATGGATGCTTATGGCCTCAACAACATCAATTCGGGAAAATTCGCTGGAATTTTCCTTAGTGCCATCGTTGGGGTGCTCATCGGGCTCTTAGCTGTTCGGCTCTTGGTTGGCTGTTCTGCTTGATGATGGTTGGGCCGGGAAGGCGCCGTGACTTGTGCAGCCCACGATGCCCAGTGCCATTCCCGTTCGGACCAGGGATCGTTCTGTATGCAGCTTTCCATGGTTGCTGTCAGCGCCGACTGCGTAGTGCTGTAGATCTTCATCGCACTGTCTGCGCTGGGACGTCTGCTGCTTGGTCGTTTTCACGCTTGTTCATTGGGCGGCTGGCTGCCGTGTCTGTCGCCTGACCGGCAGGCGGTTCGAACGGGCAATCCGGCTTCGGGCGGTGAACGGGGTAAGCGTTTCAGCGTTGTGTCGAGTAGAGCCCGCAGCTCCTGGAAGTGCCGCTCGGTGGCCGCCGGGTTGAAGGCGGAGGTGTCCGCCATGGTTGTAGCCGCGCGGCGCCCCTGCATAGATTTCGTTGGACGCCTCAAGCTCTGCGGCCTGTAAGGCTTCGCCGAGCCGAGCGACGGCGTCCCATGCTGCGGTCATTGTCCGCGTGGCCGAATACGAACCGGGCCCGCGCATTGCCAAGCTTCAGGTGCGGGCTGTCTGGCCCGTCGGTGGCGAGGCCGCTGCCGCGGAAGCCGCCGCACGCTGCCAGCACGTCCGGGTGGGACGTGGTGGCAGCCACCTCCGGTACCGGTGGCTCGTACCCACGGACCCGCAGCCTTGCTACTTGTCCTTTGGCCTGCGGAAATTGGTCCCCGGCTGTGGACAGGGAAACAGGCCATCCGAGGAGGCAGAAGAGACAGTCCGCTGGCGGCGCTAGTGCTTCCACAGTCCGTTGCGCACGCGCGCTACCAACAGCGTTGCTCCGGGTGTTGGCTTAGCTTTGACCGGATGCGTGCTCTATGCAATACGGAGTCCAAGGCCTTGCCTCCAGGCGACCCTCCGCGATGGGCTTGCCGCACACGGCGCACAGTCCGTAACTCCCGTTGGCAATCCGCAGCAAAGCGGCCTCGATCTGTTCCAGGCCCACCCGGCTCTGCGCCATGAGTGCGGAAGCCTGGGAAAGTTCGAAAGCGATCGTGCTCCCTTCCGGATCGTGTTCGTCGTCGACGTTCGCGTCCTGCCTGGCGACGTTTACCGAAGTGATGTCCCCAAGGAGGGCTTTCAAGAGCGCAACCTTGCGGTCACGTTCCTCCTCAAGGAGTACTCGGAACCGCTTCGCATCGACCATGGGACGAAAGGCTACCGCACAGTTGAGCTTGAGTGGGCCAGTCCGCGACCTCGTGGGACCGCTCTGACAACTGGGAGCACCGCGACTCGGCAGCGCACAGCCGCCCAGGAATGCCCAACGTCTGGTCGATTGTAGGCCGTGACGCCTACTGCGGGTCGCGCCGGACTTCAGCTGGAGTCCATCCCAGGGCTGGACCGGGTTTGCTGGCGATGTCGGTGAGGATCTGGATGTAATCCTCGTGGTCGAAGCTGAAGGGCAGCGCAAACGCCACCTCGTCGACTTCCTGAAATCCTGCGTCTGCGTATAGCTGCTCGGCGATCTCGTCGCTGGTACCGATCAGGTCCGCGGCGAACAGCATGCCCCTTGCCCCCTGCGGCGCCCGTGTGCGGGGAGTTCGTTCGTCAACATACCACTGGTATTTCTCCCGCTGACCCGGCGATGCCGAATCAGTTGGGATGACCACCAGGCCCTGCGACACACCGGGGACACCCGATCGGTGACGCCGGCACGTACCCCGATGGTACATTTCCCGCCGGCGTCCTGATGACCGCCCCGCCGGGCGAGGTCAAGAGCGCGCTGCCGCTGGAGTCCGAGTTCGGCGTGTTCGAGGCGCCCTTGGAGGATTACGACGTCGTGGAGCTGACCCGCTTCGCCCGGCCCCTGATGCGGGGCCGGGTGGCGTTCGGCGATTGTTTCGCTGCGCCAGTGCCCGGCGCAGGGTGACCAGGCATTGGCGCGTTACCTTGACCCCGGTCCATCATCCGTGGGCCGTTTGCCGGGAAGCAGCAGGGCACAGATCCTTTTGAAGACGTGGAGCGGTGTGGGCGCCGGACGCCAGCTGGAAACAGCGCCCGGCCGCGTCATGGCGTCCGGCCGAACGGTGACCGCCCGCTCTACGTTGGGTCCGCCGGGGTTTGGGCGCTGCTGTTGAGGATGTAGTCGGTTGCTGCTGGTCCGGTCATGCGCAGGCTCGGGAACGTCCAGCCCTTTCCGGTCTTTTCCGGGCGAAGGCCCGCGAGGCGGAGTGCGGTGCGGAAAGCCTGGTCGGGCACGGGGACTCTCCGGTTCAAGGAACACCAGCTGACGTAAAGCCCATAGAACGCGTCGGCGTTGATCCCTGAATCGCTCGCGTCGTTAACAATGCAGTCCCGAAGGAACTGGCTGATCTGTGAAGGGGTCATTCTGTGCTCCTGGGAATTTAGGGTTGGATTCCGTAGATGAATTCCTTGGCGTGGGCGACGGCTTTTCTGAAGGCGTCGTTGCGGAGGGTGACTTGCCCGGGGTTTTTGGGGTCGGTTTCGAGGTAGTTCGTGTAGCCGGGCCGCAGGACCCAGATGTCACCGGACGGGGGGAGGTAGAAGACCCCGAAGGAACGGTGCTGGGGATCCTCGGTCCAGATGGGGACGACCGCGACCGCGGCACCGGTGTCCGGGTTGATCCATTGGGCCCGTGGCATGGGTTGTTCGTGGGTTTCTGGGTCCAGGAACGGCGCTGTTCCTTTGCCCCACCGCTTTTCGAAGCGTTCGTAGAAGGCGGGCATCAACTGGTTGTCGTAGGGTCGCCAGGCACTCATGGGGGCTCCTTGGGATTGTGTGGTTTTCCGGCTCTCAGCGCCTGATCTGCAGGATCAGCGTGTAGCCGGTTGGCGGATATGACCGTTGCCGGACCGGCATTCCCGGGTACCGTCCGGAGGGCGGCTCCCAGATGACCGGTCCGATCAGCAGCGACGCGGCGGGAAGCAACTGCCCTGGGATACGCACGGAGGCGGCGTCGGGCCGCTGCGGCTTGGCGTTCGCGGCTGGACGCGGGTGCTCCCGGTCGTAGGCGGCCCGCTTTTCCGGGTTGCCGAGGATGGCGTAGGCGGCCATGATGTCCCGGAGCTCTTCCTGTAATTGCTGTTCCGCCAGGCTGGGGTGTTCACGGGGTGCATGGGCCGCCCGGGTGTCGGGGTGCAGGCCGCGCATGAGGGTGCGGTAGGCGCGGGTTACCTCGCGGGCCGTGGCGGTGGGGGCGATATGCAGGATGCCGTAAAGGT